>JAKURY010000012.1 GCA_022452145.1 Acidimicrobiales bacterium
ATCTTCTGGTCGGTACTTATGAAGCTGATCGAGAAGTCCACGACCTTGTCGCGTTCCTCGGTGATCGTGATGCCGCCACCGGCCATGTCGAACTGGCCCTCGCCTGTGGCGATGATCGTGCCGTCCCAGGCAAACTCCTGGAAGCTCGGAACGCAGTTGAGCCGGGCACAGACCTCGTCCATGGCGTCGTAGTCCCAACCCATAGCCACACCGGTGTCAGCCGGGATGTAGGCGAATGGCAGGTAGGCGTTGTCAACTGCGATCGTGACGACGCGGCCACCCAGGTCGGGTAGCACCACTGCACGCTCGCCGGGCTCCGTCGGGACGGCGATCGACTTGTTGACGATCTTGGCCTTGAAGTCCTCGAGTTCGCCGACGATGTCGTCGATGAACCCACCGGTTGTGGCGTAACCGACACCGTCTACTGACAGGTCGAATGTCTGGCCACCGCCCTGGAAAGTGCCCTCGCCCACGGCCCTGATGGTGTTGAACACCGCTACTTCAACATGCTTGAGCATCGAGGTGAGGATGTATTCACGCACAGCCTCGTCGGCGGTCGTGTACTGGTCCTGGTCGACACCGATTGCCCAGACCTTCGAGCCCGAGTCCTCGGAGAACGACTTGGCTGCCTCGAAGAGACCGGCCCCCGAACCACCAGCGGCGTGGTACACGATGTCGGCACCCTTTTCGAACATGGACAGGGCGATCTCACGGCCCCGGTCGGGCGCGTTGAAGCCCGAGAAGTCCGGCGGCGCGCTGATGTATTCCACCATCACCGTCGCATCCGGGTTGACGATATTGACACCAGCGATGAACCCCGCCTCGAACTTGCCGATCAGGCCGATGTCGACGCCACCGATGAAGCCGATGGTGTCCACCGCGGTCTTGAGCCCAGCGGCTACGCCTACGAGGAATGAACCCTCGTGCTCGGCAAAGCCCAGGGAGGCCACATTGGGTGCCTCAACCCATCCGTCGATGATGCCAAAGCTGGTGTCCGGGTACTCGGCGGCCACCTCGGTCATCGTGTCGGCGAACAGGAAGCCAACGCCGATTACGAGGTCGTTGACGTCAGCCGACAGGCGCAGCAACTCTGCCCGGTTGGAGCCATCGCTGTTGGGGGAAGCATCAGAAATGATTGAACCCAACTCGTTCTGGGCTCGTTCGAGACCAACGTACGCGGAGTCGTTGAAGCCCCCGTCGCCACGTCCACCGATATCGAACACCAGGCCGACCGATACCGGCTCAGCCGGAGGCTCGGGGGCCTCCGTGGCTGTCGGGGCCTCTGTGGCTGCAGGTGCCGCTGCGGTCGTAGCCGCTGGCGCCGCCCCGTCATCGTCGTCAGATCCGCACGCCGAGACGACCAGGGCGAACCCCAGTATCACGGCGAGTAGGCGGGTGAATCGCTTGCTCATGAACCCCTCCGGTCCGTAGTCGCATCGTTGCGTCCGCGGAACGACCCCAGGCCGCCCGCGGGACCTCTGACCGTAGCGCGCCCTGTGACAGAAAGCACATGTGAGGCGGGCGGGTGGTCGTCCTGCCGGGCTCCTCGACTGCTCCAAGGGCTGTGTGCTCAGCCCGTGGATAGGCCCGGTGGCCGTTACCGAGGTGATTGTTCCGTCGCGACCCTGGTGGGTGAGGCGCACGGTGACGGGACAGGAGGCGGTCGACTTCGACGAGCGGAAGTGGATCAGGTCAGGAGGCTGTCGACTCCGAAGGTGTAGATCTGCTCGCTCGGGGTTGCATCGGACCGGCCGAGCACGGGATCGGTCTTGGCTGGCCTCCCTCGGGTCGCCGGGGCGCGGGACCGGGGGAGTGGCTCAGCTGTTGCGGCCCAGGTTGGGCTTGCGACCGTGGTTTGCCTTCTTGCGACGGGCCGAGGCCTTCTGCCGACTGGTGTGCTTGGACATGCCGATCAGGGTAACTGCCCCGACCGGGGATCCATCGGACGGTAGGCGGGCGCCGGTCACATCGCCGTGGACGGGTCGGCCTCCGCTCCTAGCCTTGTACATCGGTCCGGACGCCGTGGGCGGCTCTGGAGATCCTCGGTCGACGGGAGCTGTCAGGTGGAGCGATTCGGATTCGTGGGCCTGCCCAACGCGGGCAAGTCCTCGCTCTACAACGCCCTGGCTGGTGGTGGAGCGCTGGCCGCTCCATACGCCTTCGCCACCACCGAGCCGAACATCGGGGTCGCCAGGGTCCCCGACGACCGGCTGGGCCGACTGGCCGAGATGAGCGCCTCCCTCAGGGTCGTGCCGGCCAGCGTGGAGTTCGCCGACATAGGCGGCCTGGTCGAGGGCGCATCCCAGGGCGAGGGCCTGGGCAACAAGTTCCTTGCCGGCATCCGCGAGGTCGACGCCATCGTGTTCGTACTGCGGGCCTTCCGGGACGACGACGTTCCCGGCCCGAGGGATCCGCTGGAGCACCTGCGGGTGGTGGAGGTGGAGTTGGCGCTGGCCGACCTGGACACCGGCGAGAGGCAGCTCGACAAGCTGCGGCGGGCATCCAAGGGCGACAGGTCCCTGGGCGCGACCGTGGAGTCCCTCGACCGGGCTGTGGACCAGCTGGCCGAAGGTGTACCGCTCTACCGGAGCGACCTGTCGGCAGACGACCGTGCCGAGCTGAGGCCGTTCTTCCTGCTCACCGACAAGCCGGTGCTGGCCGTCGTCAACCTCGACGAGGAACAGGTCGTGGACCCCGGGCCGGTACTTGACCCGGTGGTGGCCGAGTTGGACGGTGCCGAGGTGATCGGCATGTGCATACAACTCGAGGCCGAGGCGGCCCTACTGCCCGAGGCCGACCGGGCCGAGATGCTCGAGGGCCTGGGCCTGGGGGAAGGCGCCCTGCCACGGTTCGTGCGCGGTGCCAATCACCTGCTCGGCCTGCGCACCTACTTCACCACCGGTGAGAAGGAGAGCCGGGCCTGGACATTCCGCGCCGGCTCGTCGGCTCCGGAGTGCGCCGGCCGCATCCACACCGACTTCCAGCGGGGTTTCATCCGGGCCGAGACCATCCGTTGGGACGTCCTGCTGGCAGAGGGATCCTGGGCTAGGGCACGCGAATCGGGTCTGGTCCGGAGCGAGGGCAAGGACTACCGGCCGCAGGACGGCGACGTCATGGAGTTCCGGTTCAACGTCTGAGCCCTACGATCACCACCATGCCGTGGTTGGTCCGTGGGGATCGGGTGCTGGCCAGCCTCGAGGTGGCCGATACGCCATCGACGCGGGCACGCGGCCTGCTGAGACGTGACGGCTTCGATGGTGCGCTCCTGTTGCGGCCCGCCCGATCGGTCCACACGCTCGGCATGCGGTTCGCCATCGACGTCGCCCACCTCGACATGGAGCTCCGCGTCCTTCGGATCACCCGCATGGCCGGCCAGAGGGTCGGCCGGCCGGTGCGGGGCGCACAGGCCGTGCTGGAGGCCGACGCCGGTTGCTTCGAACGATGGGGCCTGCGTGTTGGCGACGAGCTGGAGGTGCGGTCGTGAGCCGGACCGACGGGGGGTCTGCCCGGCTCATGCTGGTGGCCACGCCGATCGGCAACCTGGGCGACCTGTCGCCCAGGGCCGTCGAGACGCTCTCGACCGCCGACCTGGTGGCCTGCGAGGACACCCGCCGGACCGGCCGACTACTGCAGCACGCCGGGATCGTCGGATCCGAGTTGCTGCGCCTCGACGCCCACACGGAGGAGCGGGCGGCCGAGACGGTTGTGCGGCGCCTGGACGCCGGCGCGATCGTGGCGCTGGTTTCCGATGCCGGGATGCCGGGGATTTCCGATCCGGGCGAGCGGGTGGTACGGCGGGTGGTGGAGGCCGGCCACCGCGTGGAGGTGGTACCGGGTCCGTCGGCACCGGTGGCCGCGGTGGCTGCGAGCGGCCTGGCAGGCGACCGGTGGTGCATGGAGGGGTTCTTGCCGCGGAAGGGGAGCGCCCGGGCCGGGCGGCTGGCCGAACTGTCCGTAGAGGAGCGCACCATGGTGATCTTCGAGTCGCCACACCGCCTGGCAGCCACGCTGGTGGACCTCTCGACCGCAATGGGGGGCGGTCGCCGATTAGTTGTGGCCAGGGAGATGACGAAGCTCCACGAGGAGTTCTGGCGGGGAACCCTCGACGAGGCGGTCGGCTTCGCCTCCCAGGGCCTGAAGGGAGAGCTGGTGCTGGTGGTGGAGGGGTCGCCTCCGGTGGCCGAGGCAGACGACGACCGGATCCGGGCGGTGCTGGCCGAGGCCCTGGATGCAGGTGCCTCGACGCGCGATGCCGCTGACGAGGTGTCCCGCCGCCTCGGGGTGTCCCGGCGCCGCGCCTACCGCCTGGCACTGGAATGACCGCCCCCACAAGGGCCACGTTCCACGTCCGCGCCCACCGGTAGCCTCGTGTTCATGGCCGATGAGCACCCGACGGACCAGCGCGCCGGGACACCGGTGCTGGTCGCCGTGGCCTGGCCCTATGCGTCCGGGTCCCGCCACCTGGGCCACCTGGCCGGCGCCTACCTGCCGGCCGACATCTATGCCCGCCACCAGCGCCTGGTCGGCAACCGGGTGCTGATGGTGAGCGGTTCTGACATCCACGGCACCCCCATCACCGTCCGGGCCGACGCCGAGGGCGTGACCCCACGGGACATCGTGGACCGGTACCACGCCGAGTTCGTGGCCGACTGGGAGCGGCTGGGAATCAGTTGGGACCTGTACACGTCGACCGGGACCGAGAACCATGCGGCGGTCACCCACGACCTGTTCCTGCGGCTGCTGGAGAACGGGCACATAGACCGGCGCTTCAGCGAGCAGTACTTCGACGCCGAGGCCGGGCGCTTCCTTCCAGACCGCTACATCGAGGGGACTTGTCCCCACTGCGGCTACGTGGAGGCACGGGGCGACCAGTGCGAGGACTGCGGCCGGACTCTGGACCCCGAAGAGTTGCTGGATCCACGATCCAAGATCACCGGGAGCAGGCCGGAGGTCCGCGGGACCGAGCACTTCTACCTCCGGCTCTCCGATTTCTCCGACGAGCTGGGGGCGTGGCTGGATACCCGCGAGGGCTGGCGTCGACACGTCCTGAACTTCTCGAAGGGCTGGGTGGCCGAGGGCCTCCAGGATCGGGCCATCACCCGCGACCTGGACTGGGGAATCGACCTGCCGGTGGACGACCTGGGGCCTGGCAAGCGCATCTACGTCTGGTTCGAGGCCGTGATCGGTTACCTGTCGGCATCCAAGGAGTGGGCGCAGCTCCGGGGCGAGCCCGAGGCGTGGCGCCGGTGGTGGGAGGACGAGGATGCCCGATCCGTCTACTTCATCGGGAAGGACAACATCCCGTTCCACACCATCATCTGGCCGGGGATGCTGCTCGGCTACGGCGGGCTGAACCTGCCCACCGACGTGCCCGCCAACCAGTACGTGACCTTCAAGGGCGGCAAGGCGTCGGCCAGCCGCGGCGTGGGCCTCACCATCGGCGAGGGCCTGGACCTGTTCCAGGCCGACGCGCTCCGCTACGCCCTGGCCGCCTCCCTGCCCGAGCAGAGCGATACGGACCTCTCGGTCGAAGAGATCGGCCGGCGGATCAACGAGGAGCTTGTCGCCACCTGGGGAAACCTGGTCAACCGGGTGCTCTCGATGGTCCACAGAACCTGTGACGGCGCCGTCCCCACGGCCGACGGCCGAACGGTGGACGACCTGGCGCTGCTGGAAGCGGTGGACGAGGCCCTGGCCACGGTTACGACGCAGATCCAACGGGTGGAGCTCCGGGCCGCGCTGCGGACCGGGATGGGGGCGGCGGCGGCGGTCAACGCCTACCTCAACGCCATGGAACCGTGGAAGCTGGCCAAGGCCGATACCGACCGGGCCCGCGTGGTGCTGGGCACTGCGCTGGCCGCCGTGTCCGGCGTCCGCGTCGCCCTGGCGCCGTACCTGCCCTTCAGCACCGTGGCCCTGGACGACGTGCTGGGACCGGTCGAGGGATGGGAGCGTCGGGAGCCGCAGCCGGGTTCGCCCGTCGGGAAGCCGACGCCGCTCTTCGCCAAGGTGGACCTCGACATGCTGCTCTCCGATCGGGACGACGGGTGACCGACGCCTGGTTCGACAACCACTGCCACCTGGGTGTCGACGCGCCCGAGGTGGTGGCCCGGGCCCGCTCTGCCGGCGTGGTCGGCATGGTGACGGTGGGGTGCGACCTGGCTGACAGCCGGGCCGCGCTGGCCACGGCGGAGGCCTTCGACGACGTATGGGCGACCGCCGGTGTCCACCCCCACGAGGCCCGCGACGGTGTCGCCGGCCTGGCCGATCTCCTGGACGAGGCAGTGGCCGTGGGCGAGGCCGGCCTGGACTTCCACTACGACCACTCTCCCCGGGGCGCCCAGCGCGACGCCTTCGCAGCGCAGGTGTCGTTGGCCAACCAGTGGGGCCTTCCGCTGGTCGTGCACACCCGGGAGGCGTGGGAGGAGACCTTCGACCTGCTGGACCGCGAGGGGGTTCCGAAACGCACGGTGTTCCACTGCTTCACCGGAGGTCCGGACGAAGCCCGCGAGGGGCTGGCCAGGGGGGCGTTCCTTTCGTTCAGCGGGATCGTGACCTTCGGATCGGCAGACGACCTGCGGGCCGCCGCCGCCCTGTGCCCCCTGGAGCGGGCGCTGGTGGAGACCGATTCGCCCTATCTGGCGCCGGTTCCGCACCGTGGGAAGCCCAACGAGCCCGCCTTCGTCGGCCTGGTCGGTACCGCGGTTTCCGAGGCCATGGGGCTACCGGTCGGCGACGTGGCCATAGCCACCACGGCCAATGCCCGGGCCTTCTACGGGCTGGACGCGCAGACCTGAGCGACCCCACCCGGTCGTCCTCCGGTAGGGGTGACAGACGACCACCACCCGTCATCGGCGCCGGACCTTGCGCTGGTTGGTGGACCTCTCTAAGTTCGCGGCGGCGATTCGGTCGGAAACGGCCGTGTCTGGAGGGGAAAGGGACGGAGCTCTGGACGCCGAACCCACCGTGGAACGGTGGCGTGTGGTCGTCGTGGCCCTGGCCACGATCGCCGCGCTGCCCCTGTTCGTTCTGGAGAACCCGTCGTCGCCCGGTTCGTTGACCGGGACGGCGGACGCCTCTGGCGCGCCCGTGGTCCAGCCGGAGAAGGCGCAGCGGGCCGAGGTCGTGGATCTGGTCCTGTCTTCGGCGCCCTGGTTCGAACCGGACGTGGCCGGCCTCAGCGACCGGGCGCAGGCATGGCACGTGGCCCGTTCGTCGCGTGCCACGTTGGCCCGCCTCGCCGAGGTGGCCCGCCACCATGAGGCCGACGCCCTGGCGGTCGCCCGCCTGGTGGCCGCAGACGAGTTCGCCGATCAGGCGCGCCTGGAGGCACTGCTGGCCGCCAGGCAGGTCGAGATCGACCGGGAGGCCGAGCGGGTCCGACTCCGGGAGGCGGAGCTGCGTCGCCGCGAGGAGGCCATGACCACCCCGGGGCCGACCACGACCATTCCGTGGGACACGGCTCCCGACGCGGACGGGCCCACCGACATCCAGTGGGAGGCGCTGCGCTTCTGCGAGGCGACCGGGGACTACGGCGCCGTCAACCCGACGGGCAAGTACCGCGGGGCATACCAGTTCAGCCGCACGACCTGGGACTGGATCGCCGGGCTCCACCACGACCACCTGGTCGGCGTGGATCCCGCCGTTGCCGCCCCCCGCGACCAGGACCGCATGGCCAGGGCCCTCTACGACCTGCGGGGCCGGGGTCAGTGGCCGGTGTGCGGTCGCTACCTGCCCTGACGACGGCCGACGGTCACCGGCAGTGACCCTCACACGGACCGAGGTACGCGCGCTGCTGGACCGCTACGGGATCAGCCCCAAGCGTTCGCTGGGCCAGAACTTCGTCGTCGAGCCCAACACCGTCCGTCGGATCGCCGAGTTGGCGGCCGTGGGTGCCGGAGATCGGGTGGTCGAGATCGGCCCGGGGGTCGGATCGCTCACCCTCGCCCTGGCCGAGACCGGGGCGTCGGTCACCGCCGTGGAGATCGACGACGTCCTGGTCGAGGTGCTGGCCGAGACCACGGCCGGTCGGGACGTGGTCGTGCTGCACGCCGATGCGATGTCCGTTGACTGGGACTCGCTGCTGGGTGACGGACCCTGGACACTCGTGGCCAACCTTCCGTACAACATCTCGGTGCCCCTCGTGTGCGACCTGCTGGACGGGGTGCCGGGCATCGTACGCATGCTGGTGATGGTGCAGAAGGAGGTGGCCGAACGCCTCGTCGCCGTGCCCGGCGATGCCGCGTACGGCCTGCCGTCGGTGAAGGTGGCGTACCACTCCCGGGCTCGGATCGTCAGCAGGGTGCCACCCTCGGCCTTCCTGCCCCGTCCCCGGGTGGACTCGGCGCTGGTGGAGCTGGAGCGCCTGGCTGCTCCTGCTGTGGCGGCCGATCCCGAAGCCCTGTTCGGCCTCGTGCGTGCCGGGTTCGGACAGAGGCGCAAGATGCTGCGACGCTCCCTGTCCGGCCTGGCCGGTGCGGCGGCGTTCGAGGTGGCCGGAGTGGCGCCCACGGCGCGGGCCGAGGAGCTGGGGCTGGACGAGTGGGCATCGCTGGCCGATGCCACAGCGGTGGTCGGATGACGGGCGTCCGGTTGTCGGCGCCAGCCAAGCTGACGCTTTCGCTCCGGGTGGTCGGCCTCCGTGGCGACGGTTACCACCTGGTGGACGCCGAGATGGTGGCCATCGACCTGTCCGATCGCCTCGTCATCTCCAACGGCGACGGCCTGCAGGTCGTGGCAGCCGATGGGGGGCTGGAAGTCGTCGGTGGCGGCGACAACCTGGTGGCGGCGGCACTACGGCTGGCCGGTCGATCGGCCCACGTGGTGGTCCACAAGGCCGTTCCGGCCGGAGCGGGCCTGGGCGGCGGCTCCGCCGACGCCGCGGCGATCCTGCGATGGGCCGGCTGGACCGACGTTGTGGGAGCGGCTGCCATCGGTGCCGACGTGTCCTTCTGCCTCGTCGGGGGTCGGGCCCGGGTGACGGGCATAGGAGAGGTGGTCGAGCCCATGGCGTTCCGCGAGATGGCCTTCACCCTGCTGACGCCACCGGTGGGGTGTCCGACTGTGGACGTCTACCGTCGCTGGGATGAGATGGGGGGGCCTACCGGGGACAATGGCAACGACCTCGAACCGGCGGCGTTGGACCTCGTCCCGGACCTGGCGCGTTGTCGTGACGAGTTGGGTGATGCGACGGGTGTGCGTCCGCGGCTGGCCGGGAGCGGAAGTACCTGGTTCGTCGAAGGGGAGTATCCGGGAGGGGGGCGGCGGGTGGTGAGGACCCTGCCCCCGGCCTGAGACCGGCCTACTTGCCCCGCATCCGCTGGGCGCGGGTGCGCTTGAGCATCTTGCGGTGCTTCTTCTTGCGCATGCGCTTGCGGCGCTTCTTGATCAGAGATCCCATGACGGGCGGCAATCTAACGCCACGCCTGCCGCTTGCGGTCCGAGCGGGCAGAGGTTCTCGCCATGCCGGGTGCCGCACCCGACGGCGCTCTCAGGTTTCGGTAGGTGGGATGGAGACGGCTACTACGCTCAGCGGGTCTCGCCCAGTGGCCGGTAGTTCAACTGGCAGAACGCCTGATTTTGGATCAGGAGGATGCAGGTTCGAATCCTGCCCGGCCAGCGAGACGGCCCAGTTCGATCAGCGGATGCCCTCGTAGACGGGTGAGGCACGCCCGGTCCGACTGAACACGATCTGGAAGAGCTGCAGGTTCCGGACCCTGAACGACGCCGCCGACGAGAGCAGGTAGTAGCGCCAGGTCCGGCGAAACCGTTCGTCATAGCCGGGGACCTCCTCCCAGCGCGCCTCGATGTTGGCGTGCCATGCCAGCAGCGTCCGGTCGTAGTCGGGTCCCAGGTTCTGGACGTCCTCGACGGCCCACCGCGGCTGGGCCGCACCGGCGATCTGGTGCAGCGACGGCACCACGCCCCCGGGGAAGATGTAGCGGTCGAACCAGGCGTCGACCGACTGCGTCGACTCGTTGGATCCGATGGTGTGGTGCAGCATCAGGCCGTCGGGTTCCAGCAGGTCGTCGCACCGGTCGAAGAACTCCGCGTAGTTCCTGGGCCCCACGTGCTCCATCATCCCGATGCTCACGATCCGGTCGTAGCTGCCCGTCACCTCCCGGTAGTCCTGCTGCTGGAACTCCACCGGCAGGCCACCGGCGCGTCGGCGGGCCTCGGTCACCTGCTCGCTGGCCGGGCTGATGCCGACCACCGTGGCGCCGTGGTGGGTCGCCGCGTGGCGGGCGAAGCCGCCCCAGCCGCACCCGATGTCGAGCACCCGCATCCCGGGCTCGAGGTGGAGCTTCCGGCAGATCAGCTCCATCTTGGCCATCTGGGCGGCGTCCAGGTCGTTGGCCCCGTCCCACCGTGCGCAGCTGTAGACCATTTCCGGCCCCAGCATCCGGAGGTACAGGTCGTTGCCGATGTCGTAGTGGGCCCGGGCGTTGCGGCCAGCCCGACCTGTGGTCTGGCGGTTCGTGAGTCGGGACCGCGCCATGTGGAAGAGCAGCGTCGGACTGGGCCGGATCGTGGACCGCACGTCGGCGGTCAGGACCCTGACCAGGAACTCGTCGACCCGTAGGGCATCCCACCAGCCCTCCTGGTAGGCCTCGCCGAGGCCCAACTCGCGATCCCGGAGGACACGCGCCCAGAACCGGTCGTCGTGTACCTGGATGTCGTGGGGCCTATCGCCACCGACGGCTATCCCGGCGCCGTCCAGCAGCGCCACGCCCTGCTCCCTGATGCTGGTCACGGGTCCCCAGTCGTGGTCTGCGCGGTGGACCGGATGGTAGCCGGGCCGATTCGTGGGAGAGTCCGTCTACGAAAGCGGGGTTTGCGAGGCCCCGGGGGGAGCACGGTATGACACCGGATGAACTGAAGGCGCGAATCGCCGAGGACGGCGTGGAGTTCGTCTACGCCATGTTCGTAGAGATGCACGGCAAGCCGTGCGCCAAGCTGGTTCCGGTCAGCGCCATCGACGACCTGCTGGAGGTGGGTGCCGGGTTCGCGGGGTTCGCTGCCGGGCCGCTCAGCCAGACGCCGGCCGACCCGGACATCCTGGCCATCCCGGACCCGGCCTCCTACACCCGGCTGCCGTGGCAGCCCAACGTGGCCGCCATGCAGTGCGACGCCACCGTCGAGGGCGAGCCGTGGCCCTACGCCCCCCGGGTGATCCTCCAGCGGGCCATGGAACGGGCCGCCGAGCAGAACCTGGTGCTGAAGGCGGGCGCCGAGGTCGAGTACTCCCTGCTCCACCGCAACGAGGACGGTTCGCTACGGCCGGCCGACGAGCGGGACACGTCGGCCCTGCCCTGCTACGACGCCCGGGGCCTGACCACCGCGCTCGACCACCTCACGACTGTGTCGAGGCACATGGATGCCATGGGGTGGGGCAACTACGCAAACGACCACGAGGACGCAAACGGGCAGTTCGAGCAGAACTTCCAGTACGCGGATGCCCTCACCACGTCGGACCGCCTCATCCTGCTGCGCCTCATGCTGCACACCCTGGCCCGCCGCCAGGGCCTCTACGCCACCGTCATGCCCAAGCCGTTCGCCGACAAGACCGGCAACGGGCTCCACACCCACCTCAGCCTCTGGACGGCCGACACCGACGAACCCCTGTTCCACGACGACGACGACCCCCGGGGGCTCGGCCTCAGCGGGCTGGCATACCGCTTCGTCGCCGGCATCCTGGACCACGCCCAGGGCCTGACGGCCATCGTCTGCCCGACCGTGAACTCGTTCAAGCGGATAGGCGTCGGGCCTCCCGACTCGGGCGCAACCTGGGCTCCGGCCTACGTGGCCTACGGCGGCAACAACCGGACCCAGATGATCCGCGTGCCGGAGGGCGGTCGGATCGAGGTCCGGGTCCCCGACGGGTCGGCCAACCCGTACCTGGCCTTCACGGCCCTGCTCGGCGCCGGCCTGGACGGCGTGGCCCGCGAGGCCGACCCGGGCGAGCCGAACGGCGACAACCTGTTCGCACTGGGCCTTGACGAGATCGCGGCCCGGGGCATCACCGCCCTGCCGCCGACCCTCCTCCACGCCTGCGACGAGCTGGTGGCCGACGACGTGCTGCGAGCCGAGTTCGGCACCGGTCGCGATGGCGACTACGTGGACTACTTCGCCGCCGTCAAGCGGGCCGAGTTCCGGGCCATCACCGACCAGGTGACGGCCGCAGAGGTCGACGCCTACCTGACGTTGGTGTAGACGGGGTGGCCGCTCAGGCCAGCTCGGTCCACTGGCCGTCCACCCACTGGTCGCGCAGCACGAACTTCTGGATCTTGCCGCTCCCCGTCAACGGGAACTCGTCGACCTGGAACCAGTGCCGGGGCGTCTTGTGGGGCGCCAGGTGCTCGCGCAGGTATGCGAAGAGCTCGCCCCTGTCGATCACCTCGCCCGGTGCGGGTCGGAGGAAGGCGGAGATCACCTCGCCCCACCTGTCGTCCGGTAGGCCGACCACGGCCACCTCGGCGACCGTCGAGTGGGCGAACAGCAGTTCCTCCAGCTCCCGCGGGTAGATGTTCTCGCCGCCCCGGATGATCATGTCCTTGAGACGGCCCTCGATGGACAGGTAGCCCCGCTCGTCCATGGAGGCAAGGTCGCCGGTGTGGAGCCATCCGTCGGCGTCGATGGTCTCGGCGGTGGCGTCGGGCATCTCGTAGTAGCCGTGCATCACCAGGTAGCCGCGGGCGCAGTACTCGCCGATGGTGCCCACCGGGACGGTCTCGCCGGTCTCGGGGTCGACGATCTTGACCTCCACGTGCGGCATGGCCGGCCCGATCGTGTTGGCCTTGTCGATGATCGTGTCGAAGGTCTGCGTCATCGACGAGACCGGCGAGAGCTCGGTCTGGCCGAACACGATGGTGAACGGTGCGCCCAGCTCCTTCTCGAACCGCTCGACCAGCGGGGCAGGGACGGTCGAGCCTCCCGAACAGACGGCCTCCACGTTGGACAGGTCGCTGGTGGCGAAGTCGGGGTGCTCCAGCATGGCCACCAGCATCGTGGGGACGCCCAGCATGGTCGCCCCGCCGTAGGTGTCGAACAGCTCCAGGACCAGACCCGGGTCGAAGGCCTCCACCAGGACCAGCGTCACCCGCTTGGAGACGCCGCTGAGCACGCCCAGCACGCAGCCCCCGGTGTGGAACAACGGCATGGTGCAGATCCACACGACCCCGTCGCTGACCCCCATCCGGTCCGCCGTGTGGGCTCCGTTGTTCACGAGCCCCCTGTGGAACAGGAGGGCGCCCTTCGGGAAGCCGGTGGTGCCCGACGTGTACTGAATCATGCACGCATCCATCGGGTCCGGGTCGACGAGTTCGCCGTCCCAGTCGTCGCCGTCGGCCAGGAAGGCCTCCCACTCGTCCAGGCGGATGATCTCCCGCAGGTCCGGGCACCCGGGCTGCACGTCGGTGGCCGTGGCCAGCATCGGGTTGCCCCGGAACTCGGGGAGCACGATGAGTCCGGCGGACCTCGACTGGGTGAGCACGTACTGCAGTTCGCGGGCCTGGAAGGCCGGGTTGACGGTCACCAGGATCACGCCGGCCATGGCGCAGCCGAACTCCAGAATCATCCATTCGGGGACGTTGGGCGCCCAGACGGCCACCCGCTCTCCGACCTGGAAGTGGGCCCGGATGGCCCGCGCCGCCCGTTCGGCGTCGACGAGCAGCTCGGCGTAGGTCCACTCCCGCCGGTTGTCCCGGTCCGGGGTCCCGGCGACCAGGGCCACCCGGTCGGGGACGTCGCTCGCCACCTCCCGCAGCAGCCCGCCGATCGTCAGGTCGCGGAGCGGCGGTTCGGTCGGGCCACTGGTCTGGGACATGGTGAGGGACATGGGCCCGAACCGTACATCCACGGTCCCGGACGGTTGTGCGGTCCGTAGGGCACTACGTTTCGCGGCGTAGCGGCAACGACCGGGTCGACGAGGGGAGGTGGCCGTGGGAACGCTCGACGGGAGGTCGGTAGTGGTCACCGGCGCCAGCAGCGGTATCGGCGAGGCCGTTGCCCGACGGCTGGTAGCCGAGGGGGCGCTCGTGACCATCGGAAGCCGGTCGGAGCCGGTCGTGGCCGGTGCCACCTGGGTACCGACCGACGTGGCCGACCCGTCGGCGGCAGATGCGCTGATCGATGCTGCGGTCGACGCCAATGGCGGGTTGAATGTGCTGGTCAACAACGCCGGCGTGCAGGTCGTGAGGACGCTGGCGGACACCACCGACGGGGAGTTCGACCACGTCATGGACGTGAACGTGCGGGGCGTCTTCAACTGCTGCCGTGCCGCCATCCGCTGGATGAGCGACAACGGGGGTGGTTCGATCATCAACGTCGGTTCGGTGGCCGCCGACGCGGCCGACCACTCGATGGCGGTCTACAACGCCTCGAAGGGGGCCGTTCACTCGCTCACCCGGTCGATCGCCATCGACCACGGACGGGACGGCGTGCGCTGCAACGCCATCTGCCCGGGCTGGATCGCCACCGCTATGGCCGAGGTGGCCTTCGAGCAGTCCGACGATCCGACGGCCGCAAGGGCCGGAGCCGTGGACCGGCATCCGGTGGGTCGTCTGGGCTCGCCCGAGGACGTGGCCAACCTGGCGGCCTGGCTGGCCTCCGACGAGGCGACCTTCGTCTCGGGGAGCCTGTTCACGATCGACGGCGGCCTCACCGCGCAGAGCCCCATAGGGGGCTGAGCCGACCTTGGCCGGATCGCTGACCCCCGAGCAGGTCGAGTCGTACGAACGGGACGGCTACCTGTTTCCCGTGGGCGTGTTCGACGCCACGGAGGCAGCGGAGTTCCGGGTGGACCTCGAGGCGTTCGAAGACCGCTGGCGCGACTCCCCGGGCCTGGCCCACCCGTTCGTCCAGTACCTGCGCGACGGCATGCAGGTCGTCAGCCCGGCGGCCGACCGCATCGCCCGACACCCGGTGGTCCTGGATGTCGTCGAATCGGTGGTCGGCCCCGACCTCATGGTCTGGAACTGCGAGTTGCTCGTCAAGGAGCCCCACAGCCCGAAGATGCTCACCATGCACCAGGACCACAGATACTGGGGCTTCGGATCCTCAGGGGACCAGATCACAGCGTGGATCGCCCTTTCCGAGGTGACCGACGCCAACGGGGCCATGCACTTCGTCCGGGGCAGCCACCTGCTCGGCGACGTCGACCACCACGACACCTTCGGCGCCGACAACATCCTCAGCCGCGGCCAGGAGATCACGGTCGGCCATGACGCCGAGGACGAGGTGGTCGTTGCGCTGCATCCCGGCGAGATGTCGCTGCACCACGGCCTGATGTTCCACGGGTCGGGACCCAACAGGTCGGACGTGCGACGGATGGGGGTCGCCATCCGGTACGTGACACCTTCGGTCCGCCAGGAGGTCGGCGGCGTCGACTACGCCACCCCGGTCCGCGGTGACTGCTCCGGCGCCGAGTTCCTGCCGTTGCCCGTCCCCACCTCGGACTTCGATCCCGACACGCTCCCGTTCCACGAGCGGATGCTGGTGGTCCATGACACCACCCTCGGGGCCGGCGCCGAGCAACCCATGGCCTACGACGGCATCCGGCCCATCCGACCGTAGAGACCCGGGCGGGTGGCGACCCGCTGAGGGGAGAGTCGGTTCAGTCGGACCCGGTGGGGTAGCCGGGGTAGGAGTCCTTGAAGACGCCCTGGTGGAGCAGCACCTCGGCGGTTGCGACGTCGGTCGCCACGTCGGTGAGCGTGGACCTGGTCCAGTACGACTCCGTACGTCGGCTCTCGCTGAGGGCGACGATCCCGCGGTCGATCCGGTAGGTGTGGCCCACCAGCACCGGGCTGCCCAGGAGCCGGACCTCCAGGTCGATGAACAACCCGACCGACGGCTGGCGGGCGGCGAACCCCGAGTGCTTGGAGGCGGCGTTGGTGAGCACGCTCAGCATCTCGATGGGGACGATCGGCGCCCCCCAGGGGGTGTCGGCACCCGGCAGGTACCAGTCCAGCGGCTCGGTGATCAGGTCCAGCTTCTCGGCCAGCGAGAACGGGTAGAGCTCGCCGAAGTCGTCCTCGAAGGTCACGGCGATCGTCTCGTCACCGGGTCCGGTCTGGCCGACCGACAGCAGGTCGATCACGTGGAGGCGTTCAGGTGGCGAACCCTGGGCCCTGGCCAGGCGGGGCGCCAGCTCGGTCTCCGGGTGGTCGGGGCCCAGCGACGCGGTGCCGGCCAGCACCGGGGTGCCGTCGGCCTTGGCGGCGTCGATCCGGACGATCCCCGCGGCCGGACCGTCGGCCGAGATCGTGGCCCGCACCTCCTCGCCGCCGACGACCATCGTCTGGAAGTGGGCGCTCACGCACCCGTGGCTGAACCAACGGTCGCCCCAGAGGGCGGCCAGCAACGGGTCCAGCTGGCTGAAGTGGGTAGGACCCTCGATCGGTCCGGCGGCGAGGCCGAGGGCCGCCGCGGTGGCGTCGTCGTGGACGCTGGCGTGTCCACCGTACGACTGGTCGGCCAGCATCTGGGCTGGGGCCCGCAGGGGTCCGATGAGGGTGAACGGGGTGTCGGAGGTGGGTCGGGCCATCGTCGTGACCGTACCGGCCGGCCCGTATTGCACAGGGATCAGGCGAGGGGGAAGGCTGGGGCAATGGCCGAGCTGACCACCCTGGACTCCGATGCACCGATCGACGATGTGCTGGCCGCCCTGCACCGCGATGGCGGGGTGATCGTGCGCGACATGCTCACCGACGACGGACGCCGGGCGATCGTCGACGAGTTGGCCTCGGGCCTCGAAGCCGTGGCGCCCGGTTCCCGGAGCGGCATGGAACTCTGGGAGGCCTTCCACGGTGCCAACACAATCCGCTTCTGCGGCCTGGCGGCCCGCAGTCGTGCCTTCGTCGACCACGCCCTGCTGAATCCGGTGCTGGCCGCGGTCGCCGACCGGGAGCTGCTGCCGGGTTGTGCGGACTACTGGCTGAACACCGGTCAGGTCATGGCCGTAGGGCCCGACGAGGCGGCCCAGTACCTGCACCGCGACGAGAACAACTGGCCCGAGGCCGTCAGCCCGGAGCGGGAGGTGACCATCAGCTGCATGTTTGCCCTCTCGGACTTCACCCGGGAGAACGGTGCCACGGTGGTTGTACCGGGGAGCCAGTTACTTCCGCCGGGCCTGGTGCGGGGCCACGACGTGACCGAGGTCGAGGTGGCCCATGCCGAGATGTCGGCCGGCAGCGGGATGATCTACTCCGGCAAGGTCATCCACGGTGCCGGGGCCAACGCCACCGACGGCTGGCGCTACGGCATGCACGTGAGCTTCGTGGCCGGGTGGCTGCGTCCGGAGGAGGCCAGCCCCATCCAGGTAGACCGGGACCGGGTAGCGACGCTTCCCGAGAGGGCCCGACAACTCCTGGGTTGGTCGTCCTACCACTCCGACGGCGGCGGTCGGATCTGGCTGGTCGACTTCGAGGACGCATCCCGACTCTTCGACTGAGTCGCTACTCCAGGGTGGCGTAGTCGGTCGCCGTACCCGGCGCCGCGGCACGGGCCTCGACGACCGCTCCGGCGAGGTCCTCCAGCCACTCGGCGACGATCGGCGCGTTTCCCGCGCTGACCGTCAGGTGGAGTCCGTCCGGCGGGCCCTGTCGGTCGTGGTGCCAGCCCCGGGCCGCCATGGCGTCACCCAGGGCGAACACGTCGATCGACTCCCCGTAGGACGGGTCGGAGGTGATCGACAGCAGGTGGTGCCGGGGATCGCCCGGCACCGTGAGGCCGTCGACCGCACGAACCCCGACCCGGATCCGGTCGGCGGCTTCGATCGTCGACCGGACGAGTCGCCGGTAGCCGTCCATGCCGAGGTGGCGGACCACCGCCCATGCGGCCGCCATCGGCAGGCCCGAACGGGTGCCCTGCAGGTTCGGCGTCACGTAGCGACCTCCCAGCCAGCCGTCGAAGTCGAACGTCTGGTAGCGCCGGAGCTGGCGTGACCTGTGGAGGATGACCGACGCTCCCTTCGGGGCGTAGCCCAGCTTGTGGAGGTCGGCGGAGATGGTAGTGACCCCCTCGACCGCCAGGTCCCAGGGCGGAGAGCCCCAGGCGTCGGGATCCTCGATGGCGGCGAACGGGAGGACGAAGCCGCCCATGCAGGCGTCCACGTGGCAGCTCGCCCCCACGCTGGCCGCCAGCTCGGCGATCTCGGCCACCGGGTCGACGACCCCCTGCGGGTACTGGGGGGCCGATGCCACGACCAGGGCGGTCTTCGGGCCGATGGCGTCGGCCATGGCATCCAGGTCGACCGTCCAGGCGTCGGTCACGGGCACGACCCGGGTCCGCAGGCCGAAGAGGTGGGCGCCCTTGTGGAACGCAGCGTGGGCGCTCTCGGCCAGGACGATCTCGGGGTCCACCACGGACCGTTCGGACCTGGCCCGCTCCCTGGCGGCCTCCACGGCACACAGGATGCTCTCGGTGCCCCCGCTGGTCAGGAAGCCGGCGGTCCCTGCCGGGCCGTGGAGGAGCTCCGCGGTCCATCCGCAGAGCTCGGACTGGATCTCGCCCAGGGACGGGAAGGCGGAGGTGTTGAGGGCGTTCTCGTGGAGGAAGAGCCGGGCCGCCCGTTCTGCGACCTCGCGGACCTCGTCACCGCCGTCGAACACGAGGCCGAAGGTGCGCCCCTCGGCCCACCGGACGTCCCCGTCCTTCTTGGAGCCAAGTTCCCGGACCACCTCGTCGACCGGGGAGCCGGTGGGCGGGAACGGCCGGATCGTGGATGACGCCATCGCCCGACAATAGGGTTCGACCCGTGGACGGCCGAAACGCAGCGACCGATGCGCCGGGCCTGTTCTCGTTCCCGCATCCGGTGGACGAGGTCTCGGCACGGCTCGTGGCCACCGGCGTGGTCGTTCAGTGCGTGGCGGTCCTGATGACCGGCTGGACGGTCCTGGTCGTCATCCTGGCCTGGGGGTTCGTGGCCCGCGTGGCCACCGGCCCGACGCTCAGCCCGCTGGGGACGCTGGTCACCCGGGTGGTGCGGCCCCGCCTCGCATGGACCGTTCGCGACACCCCCGGTCCACCGAAGCGCTTCGCCCAGGGCATCGGGGCAACGCTCTCGGTGGGTGCGCTGGTCGCCGTGGTCTTCGGCGCCGGGGCGT
This sequence comes from Acidimicrobiales bacterium, assembly GCA_022452145.1. Lineage (NCBI taxonomy): Bacteria > Bacillati > Actinomycetota > Acidimicrobiia > Acidimicrobiales > Acidimicrobiales bacterium. The sequence goes on from JAKURY010000012.1 coordinate 19,107, forward strand.
TGGCCACCGCTCTGGTGGGGGCGATCCTGGTGGCGGCGTCGTTGGAGGCGTTCGTCGGGTTCTGCCTGGGGTGCTGGCTGTTCCGGCTGCTGATGCGGGTCGGGATGGTTCCCGAGGAGACCTGTGAGGCCTGCCGGGACATCTGGGGGACACGCTGACCCGGGCCCGGCGACTCCTGGCCCTGGCGGCTGGCACCGCGACGGCAGCCCTGCTCGTGCTCGGGGTGGAGGTGGTGTCGGCCCAGTCGGACGTGGTTCCCGGAACGCCCACCTCAGTGGCCACCACTTCGTCGAATGCCGAGGCCACCGTTACGTGGTCGGCCCCGATCGCGAACGGGGGTACGGCGGTCACCGGGTATTCCGTGGCGTGGACCAGCAACGCCGTGCAGGGCATGACCTCCGGGTCGGCCATGGTGGCGGCGGCCACCACGTCCTATCGCCTGACCGGGCTCGTGAACGGGGTCACCTACACGTTCACCGTCACTGCGACCAACGCCGCCGGCAACGGTGCGGCGTCCACCTCGGTGGCTGCTGTCCCGTACACCCGGGCAGGGTCGCCGTCGAACCTGGTGGCCAACGCGTTGGCCGGCGGACAGGTCAACCTCACATGGTCGCCACCGGGCGACAACGGGGGGGCGGGTTTGACCGGCTACCGGATCGAGCGACGGGTGGAAGGGGGAGAGTGGGCCGTCCTCGTCTCCAACACGTCGTCGACATGGACCTCCCATCTGGCGATCGGGCTGGATCCCACCATCTCGTATGAGTTCCAGGTGTCGGCTTGGAACGCTGCGGGCATGGGTGCCATGTCGGCACCGTCCACGGCCGTAAGCCCGGTCGCACCGACCACCACCACCACGACAGTTGCGCCTACCACCGCAACCACGACGACCACGACCATCGCCCCGTCGACAACGAGTCCGCCGGCCACGACCGTCGCCCCGTCGACAACGAGTCCGCCGGCCACGACCGTCGCCCCGTCGACGACCACCACGGTTGCCCTACCGCCCACGACAACCCAGAGCCCCGCCCGGGGGATGGTTCCGCCGAGGCCCGTCTATATCGGCTGATCCGCGCGCCGGGGTGCCGCCCTATGCTCCAATCCCGGAACGCCCGCCGCCGACGAGAGCACCCACCACACCCATGGAACTGGTCACCCACAAGAAGCTCTACCTCGTTTCGGGCCGCATCAGCCGTCCGCTGGCCGAGTCGATCGCCGCCGAGATGGGTGAGTCCCTAGGTGAGCCCAACCTCGCCGAGTTCTCCAACGGCGAGATCCACTGCCGATTCTCGGAATCGATCCGGGGATGTGACGTCTTCATCATCCAGACCCACTGCCATGGGCCGGGGACGTCCATCAACGATGCCCTGATGGAGCAGCTGATCATGGTCGACGCTGCCCGCCGGGCTTCGGCGAAGCGGATCACCGTCGTCTGCCCCCACTACGGCTACGCCCGCCAGGACCGCAAGTCATCCGGCCGCGAGCCGATAACCGCCAAGTTGGTGGCCAACCTGTTCAAGGAGGCAGGGGCCAGCCGCCTGGTCAGCGTCGATCTCCACTCCGGCCAGATCCAGGGCTTCTTCGACGGACCGGTCGACCACCTCACCGCCATGCCGGTCCTGGTCGACCGCCTGCGGACCCTCCAGGGTGACCTGGCGATCGTCTCACCGGACGCCGGTCGGGTGAAGGTCGCCGAGCGCTACGCCATTCAGCTGGGTGCCGACCTCGCCATCGTCCACAAACGACGTAGCCACTCGGCGTTCAACTCCGTCGAGGCCAAGGAGGTGGTCGGCGACGTGGACGGCAAGGTCTGCGTGATCGTCGACGACATGATCGACACCGCCGGGACTATCTGCGCAGCGGCCGAACAGTTGACCGAGCGCGGTGCCACCCAGGTCCTGGCGGCGACCACCCACGGCGTGTTCTCCGGGGCGGCACTTGAGAGGCTCGCCGCATCCTCGATCGAGAAGGTGATCGTCACCGACACTCTGCCGCTGCCCGCCGGCGCCGACCGCGACCTGATCGAGGTCCTGTCGGTTGCACCGCTTATCGCCAGAGCCATCGATGCCGTGTTCGGGGACACGTCGGTCAGCGAGATCTTCGGGGGCAACAACCTGGCCTGACCGGGGACCGGGTCGCCCACCAGGCGGCCCGAAGGTTGCAGGGGTCACCCGACCGGCCCGCTGGATCCACCGGTAGACTCGCCCGTCGGTTCCACCGGAGCCGCACATTCGCCTCTCTCCGCTTCTCAAAGGTCATCCCATGAGCGAGATCGTTCTCTCCGCCGACACAGACCGTGTGACCGGTACCCGGTCCAGCAGGCGACTCCGTCGTGCCAGCCGCGTCCCCGGGGTGGTCTACGGGCTCTCCCAGGATCCGGTCAGCATCGACGTGGCCTGGGCCGACCTGCGTGAGGCGCTCACCACCGATGCCGGCGTCAACGCGGTAATCCACCTCGAGATCGGTGGCGAGAAGCAGATGTCGATCGTCAAGGAGATCCAGCGCCATCCGGTGGGTCGTGACGTCACCCACGTCGACTTCCTCCGCATCGACCCGGACCAGGACGTGACCGTGGACGTGCCGCTCGTGATGGTCGGCGATGCCAAGGCCGTCACCGACGCCGACGGCATGGTCGACCAGAACCTGTTCAGCCTGACCGTCAACGCGGCACCGGACAGCATCCCGAACGAGCTCGAGGTCGACATCTCCGACCTGACCGTCGGTGACTCACTGCGCGTCGCCGACATCGCCCTCCCTGCAGGCGTCACCACCGACGTCGATCCCGAGGAGACGGTCGCCGTCGGCATGATCACCCGTTCGACGCTGGAGGCCATGGCAGCCGATGAGGCGGCCGAGGCCGAGGCCGAGGCCGAGGCCCTGGCCATTGAGCTCGAGGGCGCCGAGGACGGCGAGGGTGCTGCCGACGAGGCCCCCGACGACACGGGCGACGACTCCGACGACGCGTAGCGGTCAGGGCCGACCCTTGCTGCGGCGGTCCCGAACCGAGCGAACCGGCGAGCCGGCGGCCTGGATGGTCGTCGGCCTGGGAAACCCGGGCGAGGAGTACGCCGGCACGCGCCACAACCTGGGTGCGGTGGTGGTCACCATGCTCGCCGACAGGCTCGGCGGGTCGCTCCGACGATCCAGGGAGTTGGCGCTCTCCTGCGAGGTCCACATCGGGGGCCAGCGGGTGGCTCTGGCCCTTCCGCAGACCTTCATGAACGAGTCCGGCCAGTCGGTGGGCAGGCTGGTGCGTCGGCACGGCATGGACGACCCGTCCCGGATCGTCGTCGTGCATGACGAGCTGGACCTCCCGGTCGGGAGCCTCCGGGTCAAGGCCGGTGGGGGCCTGGCTGGCCACAACGGCCTGAAGTCGATCACCGCCCACCTGAAGACGCAGGACTACGTACGCGTCCGCATCGGGGTGGGTCGGCCGCCGGGCCGCCGGTCTGGCGCCGACCACGTGCTGCGTCGGCCACCGAAGGCCGAGGCCGCAGAGCTCGCGGTGGTGGTGGGCGAGGCGGTCGACGCCGTCGAGGCCATCCTCACCGAGGGCGTCGACGCCACCATGGGCCGCTTCAACGCGGGTCCGTGATCCGTACGACCCCGGCCATCGACCGATGAGTCCCTACCTGGAGCGGCTTTCAACCCTCCTTGACGACGAGCCGGCAATGACAGCGGTCCTGGGCCGTCGGACCGCCTCGCTGGCCGTCGCCGAGCCGGCCAGGGCGGTTGTGCTGGCTGCCCTGGTACGCCGGACCGGCCGGCTGCCGCTGGTCGTGGCCGTCCCCACCGGGACCGAGGCCGAACGCCTCGCCAACGACCTGCGCCTCTACCTGGGCGACGCCGCAGTCGAGTTGTTCCCGGCCTGGGAGACCCTGCCATTCGAGAGGATCAGCCCCGGGGTGGAGACCATGGGTCGGCGCCTCCGGGTGCTGCACAGGCTCGGTGACCTGGCCGACCGGCCAGCGGTGCTGGTGGCCTCGGGTCGGGCGCTGGTCCAGCGGCTCGGCCCAGGGGCCGGACGGACGCCGCCACTCCGACTGGGGCCCGGAGACGTCGTCGACCAGACGAGCCTCGTCGCCGACCTGGTCGCCATCGGCTACCGCCGCGGCTACCAGGTGGAACACCGAGGCGAGTTGGCGGTCAGGGGGTCCATCGTCGACGTCTGGCCGTCCACCGCCGAGGCTCCGGTCCGCATCGACCTGTGGGGCGACGAGGTCGACCGGCTCACCGAGTTCGGGGTGGCCGACCAACGGGCCACGGTGTCCCGTGCAGAGGTGGAGATCCACCCCTGTCGGGAACTGATTCCAGACGACGAGGTCCGGGAGCGGGCCGCCGCCCTGGTGGCCGAGCAGCCGTGGGGCAGGGAGCACTGGGACCGGCTGGCCGACGGCGAGCTGTTCGACGGAATGGAGTCGTGGCTGCCGTGGCTGTCCGGCGAGGAGCGGGTGCTATTCGACCTGGTCGACGACGACGCCCTGGTCATCGCCGTGGAGCCCCGGCGACTCAGGGACCGCATAGCCGACCTGCAGGCCGAGGAGGCCGACCTGGCGTCCACGCTGGCTACCACCTGGGGAGCCGACGGGGTGGAGTTCCCCCGGTTGCACACCGACTGGGAGCGCCTCCTGGCCCACACGGGCGCCCCGGTCTGGACGGTCGACGCCGTGCCCGACGGTCCCGGCGTGGACACAATCGCCGCCTCCGGGTGGGGTCGGGACGTGGTCGTCGACGATGTCGATGGCGTGCCCGGGCGGCTCCGGCGGCTGCTGGCCGAGGGCCACAGGGTGGTGGTGGCCGCCGACGGGGCGGGATCGGCCGACCATCTGGTCCGCCGGCTGAGCGGTGCCGGCATCGAGGTCACCCCGGTCGATGGCGATGCCGCCGTACACGGCCCTGGGGCATCGCTGGTGGTGGCCCCCGTGGAGCGGGGATTCGTCCTGCCGGGTTCCCGACTGGCGGTGGTCACCGAGGCCGAGCTGACCGGTCGCCGCCGGACCCGACGGCGGACCCGGCCACGGCGCAGGGCCGCCGTACGCGTCTTCGAGGACCTCTCGCCGGGGGACCACGTCGTCCACGAGCAGCACGGCGTGGCCCGCTTCGCCGGTCTGGTCACACGCACCCTGGGCGGCATCGAGCGCGACTACCTGCTCCTCGAGTACCGGGGCGATGATCGCCTCTACCTGCCGACCGACCAGATCGATGCCATCCGACCCCACACGGGTGGAACGACACCGAGCCTCAGCCGGATGGGCGGGGCCGAGTGGCAGAAGACCAGGGCCCGGGTGCGTTCCGAGGTGGCCGAGATCGCCCAGGAACTGGTCGTCCTGTACCAGACCCGGATCACCACGATCGGCCACGCCTTCGCCGCCGACACGCCCTGGCAGCGGGAGTTGGAGCAGGCCTTTCCGTTCCAGGAGACCCCCGACCAGCTCCAGGCCATCGAGGACGTCAAGGCGGACATGGAGCGTCCTGTGCCCATGGACCGCCTGGTGTGCGGTGACGTGGGCTTCGGCAAGACGGAGGTGGCGGTCCGGGCCGTGTTCAAGGCCGTGCAGGACGGACGCCAGGCAGCCGTCCTGGTGCCGACCACCCTCCTGGCACAGCAGCACGGCCAGACCTTCCGGGACCGGTTCGCCCCCTATCCGATCCGGGTGGAGGTGCTCAGCCGCTTCCTTTCCGCTCGGGATTCGCGACGGGTGGCCGATGGCCTGGCCGATGGATCGGTCGACGTGGTGATCGGCACGCACCGCCTGCTCTCCGAGGACGTCAGGTTCAGGCGGCTGGGCCTCCTGGTCATAGACGAGGAGCAGCGGTTCGGGGTCAGCCACAAGGAGTCGATCAAGAAGCTCCGGGCAGACGTGGACGTGCTGACCCTGACCGCCACGCCCATTCCCCGCACGTTGGAGATGTCGCTCACCGGCATCCGCGACCTGAGCCTTCTGAACACGCCGCCCGCCGACCGGCAGCCAATCCTCACCTACGTGGGGGACTACGACGAGCGGCCGGTGGCCGAGGCCATCCGCCGTGAGCTGCTCCGGGAGGGCCAGGTCTTCTTCGTGCACAACCGGGTCCAGGACATAGACCGCGTTGCCTCAGGCATCCGGGAGCTGGTTCCCGAGGCCCGGGTGGTTGTGGCGCACGGCCAGATGGACGAGGCCTCGCTGGAGGCGACGGTGATGGACTTCTGGGACGGCATGCACGACGTCCTGGTCTGCACCACGATCATCGAGTCCGGGATCGACATGCCCACCGTCAACACGATGGTCGTGGACCGGGCCGACCTGTTGGGCCTGGGACAGTTGCACCAGCTGCGGGGCCGGGTCGGCCGGGCCGGCCAACGGGCCTACGCCTACCTCTTCACCCCTCCCGACCGGGCGCTCAGCGAGCAGGCGTACGAACGGCTCCGCACCATCGGTGAGACCACCGAGCTGGGGTCGGGCTTCCGCATCGCCATGCGCGACCTCGAGATCCGCGGGGCGGGCAACCTCCTGGGCACCGGCCAGAGCGGCCACATGGCGGCTGTGGGCTACGACCTCTACTGCCAGATGGTCACCGAGGCGGTAGCCGAGTTGGCCGGCACCGTGGTCGCCGACGTGGCGGAGATCCGCGTGGAGCTCCCGATCGACGCCCACCTGCCCGAGGACTACGTGTCCCGGAACGACCTGCGGCTGGAGGCCTACCGGAAGCTGGCAGCCGCCGGGGTGACCGCGGATGGCGACGGCGTGGAGGCCGTGCGGGCCGAGTGGGAGGACCGGTACGGGCCCGTGCCGGCACCGGTGGAGGCCCTGCTCGCCGTGGCCGGTCTGCGGACCACCTGCGTGGCCCGGGGCATCACCGAGGTGGTGGTCACCAAGGGACCGGGCCTGGGTGGCCCGGAGTTCTTGGCCCGCTGCTCGCCGGTGGTCCTGCCGTTGAGCCGCCAGACCCGGCTGGGGCGCCTGCACCGTGGCGCCCGCTACAAAGAGGGTCCGCGCCAACTGCTGCTGCCCCTCGGGAAGGGTGACATGGCAGGTGTCCTGAGCCGGATGCTCGAGGACCTTGTCCCGACGGCTGAAGCCGTCGACCCACCCACAGGAAGCGACGTCAGCGCCTGAGCGGCGGCGTAGCATCGACTCCTCGTGAGACGCTCTTCCCGATTCCAGCTCGCCGTGCACACGGCTCCGCTGGTCGTCCTGCTGGCGATCGCCGTGGTGGCATCCGCCTGCGGATCATCGATCACGGCCGTACGTGTGGGCAACTCCACCCTCGACCGGGACGGTGTGGCCGACCTCGTCGCCGAGGTCACCGGGAGGCCGGCCGACGCGACCATCGACGCCGCGGCCACCGCCGGAGTGGTCGATCGCTTCGTCCGCTACGAGGCGCTCGTCGACCTCCTGGCCGAGTACGGCGTGGTGTCCACGCCCGAGGACCGGTCCACGGCGCGGGATCGCCTCATCGCAGCCGGCCTGGACGCCGGCGACCCCTCCCTTCCCCGCCTGATTGCCTGGCAGGCCGCCCTGGACCTGGTAGAGGCCGGCGGTGCGGGGGTCCAGGCCGCCTACGAGGCACACGCCTCGCTGCTGGCCCACGAACTGTGCACCAGCCACATCCTGGTGTCCGACGAGGACGACGCCCATGCCGTCCTGTACCTGTTGGAGTCCGGCGGGGACTTCGCAGCGCTCGCCGCCTCGGTGTCCCAGGACCCGGGTTCCGGACAGTCTGGTGGTTCGCTGGGTTGTGTTCCCCTCGGCGCCTTCGTGCCGACCTTCGAGCGGGCCGCCCTCGGGGCCCTGGCCGAGGGTCGCACGCTCGTCGGGCCGGTGCCCAGCCAGTTCGGCTTCCACGTGATCCGCGTCGACGAGGTGCGCAACCTCGAACCGGTGCCCTTCGCCGAGGTCGGCCCCAGGGCCTCGGCCGCACTTCTGCAGGTGGCCGGGCTGAGCCGTGAAATCCTGGTGGATGCCCGCTACGGCACGTGGGACCGTGCCGTGGGTCGGGTGGCTCCGCCTGCCGGGCCGTTGGCACCCGCCCTGGCCCGGTTGGGGTCGTGACCGCATCCCTGCCCGGCGTCACCGTGGTCGGCCTGGGGCCCGCCGGACCCGAGCTCTGCAACACCGCCACCTTGGACGCGATAGCCGCACATCGCCACCGGTTCGTCCGTACGGCCCGCCACCCGGCGGTCGGCGTGCTGGGTGGGAGCGTGGTGGCCCTCGACCACCACTACGAGACGGCCGGGACCTTCGCCGAGGTCTACGCCGGGGTGGTCGCCGAGGTGGTGGCCGCCGCCGAGGCCCACGGGAGCGTCCTGTACGCCGTGCCGGGTTCGCCGATGGTGGCCGAGCACACGGTCGAGATGCTGCTGGCCGACGACCGCGTCGACGTGGAGCTGGTTGCGGCCCTCTCCTTCGTGGACCTGGCCTGGGTACGCCTGGGCGTCGATCCCCTTGCCGAGGGGGTCCGGATCGTGGACGGCAGGCGTTTCCCGGTGGAGGCCGCCGGCGAGCGGGGCCCGTTGCTCGTCGCCCAGGTGGACACGGCCGAGGTGCTGGCCGACCTGGTGGCCGCCGTCCCCGACCCGCCGGAGGAACCGGTGATCGTGCTGCAGGCGCTGGGCACCCCCGACGAGCGGATCTTCTCCGTGGCCTGGGACGACATGGCGTCCAGCGTCGTCGTCGACCACCTCACCTCGATCTTCGTTCCACGGCTGGCCGCGCCGATCGCCGTCGAGATCCAGCGGTTCGCCGAGTTGGTGGCCGTCCTTCGCCGGGAATGTCCGTGGGACGCCGACCAGACGCACACGTCTCTGCGGCCGCACCTCCTGGAGGAGGCCCACGAGGTGCTTGAGGCCCTCGACGGTTTCGACGAGGCGACCGGAGAGGGGTCCGGGGCCCTCGAGGAGGAGTTGGGAGACCTGCTCTTCCAGGTGGTGTTCCACGCCCGGATAGCAGCCGACGACGGTCGCTTCGACCTTGCCGACGTGGCCCGGGGCATCCACGACAAGCTCCGCCACCGCCACCCCCACGTCTTCGGCGACGTGGTGGCCTCCGATGCCGGAGCTGTGCTGGCCAACTGGGACCGGATCAAGCAGGCGGAGAAGGGTCGGGCTTCGAGCCTCGACGGGATACCGACCACGCTCCCGGCCCTCGCCACCGCCCAGAAGGTGGTCCGCCGCGCCGCCGGCGTGGGCCTGGTGCCGGAGGTTCCGAGCACCGCGGCACCGACGGATGCCGACTCCCTGGGTGACATGCTCCTCGGGTTGGCAGCGGCCGCCCGGGAGGCCGGCCTGGACGCGGAAGACGCCCTGCGGGGTGCCGTGGCCCGGTTCTCGACTTCGGTCCGGGCCGTGGAGGCCATGGCCGTCGCCGACGGCCTGGACCTCCGGAACGCTGCGCCCGACGTGGTCGCCGACTACCGCAGCCGCACCCCCGGGACCTCCGGGCACGGCTAGCGTCGTCATCGTCGACCGCCGCCGGCCGGGACGCCCCGGATGGCCCGACCAGCGCGGTAGCCGGGACGTGACGCCGAGGAGGCAGTCGTGAGCAGCATCGAGGTCGTCTACGGGCGACAGGTCCTGGACAGTCGGGGCAATCCCACCGTCGAGGTGGACGTGGTCCTGGACACCGGAGCCTCGGGGCGGGCCATCGTGCCCAGCGGTGCCTCCACCGGCATGTTCGAGGCCGTCGAGCTCCGCGATGGGGGGGACGCCTGGGGCGGCAAGGGCGTGGCGACGGCCGTGGCCAACGTGAACGGCGAGCTGGCAGCCGCCGTGAGGGGCCTGGACGCCTACGACCAGCGGGACGTCGACCGAGCGCTGTGCGACGCGGACGGCACCGACGACAAGGGTCGGCTAGGTGCCAACGCCATCCTGGGCGTGTCGCTGGCCACCGCCCGGGCGGCGGCGGCCGACGCCGAGGCCCCGCTGTTCCGCTATGTCGGTGGGGCCAACGCCCACGTCCTCCCCGTGCCGATGCTCAACGTGTTGAACGGCGGCGAGCACGCCGACAACAACGTCGACCTGCAGGAGTTCATGCTCATGCCGGTGGGAGCAGCCTCGTTCTCCGAGGGCCTCCGCTGGGGGGTCGAGTGCTACCACGTCCTGAAGGGCGTGCTGTCCGAACGGGGCCTGTCCACCTCGGTCGGAGACGAGGGTGGCTTCGCACCCGACCTCGGATCCAACGAGGAGGCGGTGCAGCTCCTGGTCGAGGCCATCGGGAAGGCCGGCCTGGTCCCCGGCGAGGACATGGCCCTGGCGCTAGACACGGCCTCGACCGAGTTCTTCCGCGATGGCGCATACCACCTGGCGGGGGAGGGCCGGACCCTCCAGCCGGACGAGATGGCCGCCTACCTTTCCGACCTGGTCGACCGCTATCCGATCGTTTCGATCGAGGACGGCATGGCCGAGGAGGACTGGGACGGCTGGGCCGCCCTGCACGGCCTGGTGGGCGACCGGATCCAGCTGGTCGGCGATGACCTCTTCGTCACCAACGTCGAGCGCCTCCAGCGGGGCATAGACCTCGGGGTTGCCAACTCGATACTGGTGAAGGTGAACCAGATCGGGACCCTCACCGAGACCCTTGAGGCCGTCGAGCTGGCCAACGCCAACGGCTGGACGGCGGTCATGTCGCACCGTTCCGGCGAGACCGAGGACACGACGATCGCCGACCTGGCGGTGGCCACCAACTGTGGCCAGATCAAGACCGGTGCTCCGGCCCGCAGCGACCGGGTTGCCAAGTACAACCAGCTGCTGCGGATCGAGGAGATGCTGGGCGAGGCGGCCGCCTTCCGGGGTCGGGCTGCGCTCGCCGGCCACTGAGTCGGTGCGTTCCGGTACCACGCGTCGCCTCTCGCTCCTGGGTGTCACGTTGGCAGCTGTTGCCGCAGCCCTGGCGCTCGGGGTGGTGCCGTTCCGGGACTGGCTGGAGCAGCGGGAGCGCACGGCTGACCTGCAGGCGCAGGTCGACGAGGTCGACGCGGTCAACCGGGAGTACGAGGACCGCATCGACGCGCTGAACACCGACGAGGAGATCGAGCGTCGGGCCCGGTCGGACTACAACCTCATCCGACCGGACGAGGAGGCGTACGCGGTCCTGCCGCCTCCCCGGACCGAGCATCAGGTTCCCGGCATCTGGCCGTTCGGTAACTGATGCATCTGGCCGTTCGGTAACCGAACCGGGGTCCTCCCTCGGCGCCACCCCGGCAGGGGTTCCGTGGGGGTCCCGGGCTACGGTCCCGGCCCAACCTCGTCGCCGGCGGCCGTCCGGAGGAGATCCGACCATGAGAAGCATTCCCCATGAACGGGGCGTGAGGTGACGAGGGTGGTGCCGGCCGTAGAGGCCGAGGGCCTGGCCCGCACCTTCGGGGAGGTGAGGGCCGTTGACGGGATCGACCTGTCCGTCGCTCGCGGCGAGGTATTCGGCTTCCTCGGCCCGAACGGTGCCGGCAAGTCGACGGTCGTCCGGATGCTCACGACCCTGCTCCGACCGACCGCCGGCACGGCCCGGGTGGGTGGGCACGACGTCGTCTCCGGGTCGGCGGCCGTACGCAGGACCATCGGCGTGGCGCTCCAGGATGCGGCGATCGATCCGCTCATGACGGGCCACGAGCTGATCCGCCTGCAGTCCGTCCTGCACGGGATCCCAAGGGCGGCGGCACGGGCCCGTGGTGGCGAGTTGCTGGAGAGGGTCGGGCTGACCGCTGCGGCCGGGCGGCGGGTCGGCACCTACTCGGGAGGGATGCGGCGGCGCCTGGACCTCGCCATGTCGCTGGTGCACCAGCCGGAGATCCTCTTCCTGGACGAGCCGACCACCGGGCTGGATCCGACCAGCCGCCAGGCACTCTGGGAGGAGGTGCGACGGCTGAACACCGAGTACGGGACCACCGTTTTCCTCACCACGCAGTACCTCGAGGAGGCCGACCAGCTGGCCGACCGGATCGCCATCATCGACGCCGGACGGCTGGTGCGGGAGGGAACTCCGGAGGCGCTCAAGGGGTCAGTCGGCGCGCCCACGCTGCGAATCGACGTGGCCCAGGGGTCCGTGGAGACCGCCCGGGTCGTCCTGCGTGCCTTCGGCCCGGACCGGCCTGCACGAGAAGGTCGGGTGGCCATCGGCCTGGACGGTGGTGCCGCCAGGGTGGCCGACGTCGTCAGGGCCCTCGACGGGGCCGGTGTCGTCGTTGACCACCTGGAGCTGGATGCCCCGAGCCTCGACGACGTCTTCGCCGAGGCGACCGGCCGTCGCCTGGAGGGCGCCGGGGAGGAGTTGTGATGTCGGCCGGGGTGGTCGGCGCATCCGGCCGGTTGCCGGCCATCCGGCAGACAGCGGCGTTGGCGCGTCGGTCGGTGGTGGCCGAGCGGCGACAGCTGCTCAACATCCTGCCGGGGCTCGTCTTCCCCCTCCTGCTGGCAGCCGTCTACTCGAGGCAGTTCTCCCGGGCGCTCGCCATGCCCGGCTTTCCCGAAGTGGATTCCTTCCTCGACTTCATCCTCCCGGCGTGCGTGGTCCAGGCCGTGTCCTTCGGTGCCACGGCCGCCGGGACCGAGTTGGCCCTGGACATCGAGAACGGCTTCTTCGATCGGCTGGTGGCCTCGCCGGTGGCCCGGTTCCCGATCCTGCTGGGCCGCCTGGCCGGCGCCTCGCTGGTCGCCGCCATCAAGGCTGCGATCCTCGTGGCGGTGTTCCTGGCCTTCGGAGCCGAGGTGAAGGGCGGGCCAGCGGCCGTGCTGGTCATCATGGTCGTTGCTGCCCTGCTGGTGCTGGCCATCGGTGGGGTGGGGCAGGTGCTGGCCATCCGGACCGGCTCACAGGAGGCGGTGGCGGCCACCTTCCCGCTGGTCTTCGTGGGGATCTTCATGAGCTCGGCGTTCTTCCCGACGGCGCTCATGTCGGGCTGGTTCCGGGTGGTGGCCGAAAGCAACCCGGTCACCTGGGTCATCGACCCGACCCGCCGGCTGGTGATCTCCGGGTGGTCGGCCGGCGATGCACTCCAGGCCATGGCGGTGCCTGCGATGGTCGGGCTCGTCACGGTGTCCCTGGCGGTCCGGGCGCTCCACCGGAAGCTGGGTAGGCCATGACCACCACGCTGGCCACCCGTCCGGTTCCCCTTGCCGGCGACGGCCTCGGCCATTCGGCGGCCGTGGTGGTGGCGCTGGCCCGCAGGGGCATGGCGCGGATGGTGGCCCGGCCGTCCCTGGTGATCCCGACGTTCGTGATGCCACTGTTCTTCATCGTCAGCTTCACCGGAGCCTTCAGCTCCCTGGCCCGCCTGGAGGGCTACGGCACGTCGAACGTGCACGACTGGATGGCGCCCTACGCCGCCCTGCAGGGTTCGGTGTTCGCCGGGATAGGGGGCGCCTCGTCGGCGGCCGACGACCTGGAGACCGGCTTCTTCGACCGACTGCTCCTCGCTCCGGGCAGCCGCCTTCCCATCCTCATCGGCACGGCCACCTACTCCGGTCTCCGATCGTTCATACCGACGACGGCGGTGCTGCTGGCCTCGTCGCTGGGCGGCCTGTCGCTCAGGGGCGGTCCGCTCGGCCTGGTGTGCCTGTACGCGGCGACCGTCGGTATGGCCGTCGTCTTCTGCCTCCTGGGCCTGACCGTCGCCTACCGGATGCGGACCATGCGCTCCATGATGCTGGTCCAGGTCGTGGGCTTCAGCTCGATGTTCATGTCCACCGGCCAGGTGCCGCTCCACTTCATGGAGGGCTGGCTGAGGGTCGTCGCCGGGTTCAACCCGATGACCGACGTCCTGCAGTTCGCGCGCCAGGGCTTCCTGGGTCCGCTCTCCTGGTCGACGACCTGGCCGGGTGCGTCGGCCCTGCTGCTCCTGGTCTTGGCAACCGGCCTGGCCGCCCGTCGATCGTTGGGAAAGATGGCTTCGTGAGTGCCGGGGCCATCGGGGGTCGGCACTAGGGTCCACGGCCTCGGCCGGGTGGGCACCAGGGCCACTGGACCCGGGAAGGGAAACGATGCAGGTTTCGATGACCATCAACGGGACTGCGGTCTCGCACGACGTAGAGCCCCGCACGCTGCTCGTGCACTTCATCCGTGAGGACGCCGGTCTGACCGGTACGAACATCGGCTGCGACTCGTCGTCATGCGGGGCGTGCACCATCCATGTGAATGGCGAGGCGGTGAAGTCCTGCACGATGCTGGCCGTCCAGGCGGACGGTCAGGACATCACCACCATCGAGGGCCTCGCCGACGGCGACGACCTTCATCCGATGCAGCAGGCCTTCCACGAGTGCCACGCCCTGCAGTGCGGATACTGCACGCCTGGCATGGTGATGGCCGCCGTGTCGCTACTGGACGAGGTTCCCGACCCGACCGAGGCCGAGGTGCGCGAGGGGTTGGAGGGAAACCTCTGTCGTTGCACCGGCTACCACAACATTGTGGCCGCCGTGCTCCAGGCTGCGGGGGGCGCCCGATGATCCCCGTCGCCTTCGACTACGAGTTGGCCACCTCGGCCGAGCACGCCCTGTCCCTCCTGGCGGAGCACGGCGACGACGCCAAGCTCCTGGCCGGCGGGCACTCCCTGCTGCCCCTCATGAAGTACCGGCTGGCGGCCCCTGCGGTGGTGGTCGACATCGGCCGCCTGTCAGACCTCTCCTACGTGCGCGACGACGGCGACGTGCTGGCCATCGGCGCCCTGACCCGGCACCGCGACGTGGAGGTCAGCGACCTGGTCCGCAGCCAGGCCGGCCTGCTGGCGGCCGCCACGTCCAAGGTGGGCGACCCCCAGGTCCGCCACCGGGGGACCCTCGGGGGTGCACTGGCCCACGGGGACCCGGCCTCGGACCTGCCTGCCGCCATCATCGCCCTGGGGGGGTCGATGGTCGTCCAGGGGCCGTCCGGCACCCGGGAGGTGCCCGTCGACGACTTCTTCACCGGCTTCCTCGAGACGGCCATCGGTGAGGAGGAGCTCCTCACCGAGGTACGGATCCCCAAGGCGCCCGATGCCCGCTGGTCGTTCCAGAAGTTCAACCGAAGGGCCCAGGACTGGGCGATCGTCGGCGCCGCCGTGATCGTCGATGGTGACACCTGTGGTGTGGGCCTGGTGAACATGGACTCCCGTCCGGTTCGGGCTGGCGCCGTCGAGGCGGCGGTCGCCTCGGGTGCATCGGCGGCCGAGGCCGCCGCATCGGCCGCAGACGGCCTGGAGCCGCCGAGTGACCTGAACGCGGGGGTGGACTACCGCTGCCACCTGGCCCGGGTGCTGACCCGCAGGGGGCTGGAGGAGTCGGGCTGCTGAGGCGTGCCTGAACGGTCGGGCCGCCGACCGGAGATGGCCACGCCGTAGCCTTGGGGGATGGTCGAGCCCAGCGACATCCGCGACGTCGCCTCGGTGGATGCCGTGGCCTCGGCGCTAGCCGGCCAGGACTACCTGGCCGACGAGGGGCTGGCCACCGCCGTCTACCTGGCCCTGCGCCTCCGCCGGCCGCTGCTCCTGGAGGGCGAGGCCGGCGTGGGCAAGACCGAGGTCGCCCGGGCCCTGGCAGCCTGGTCGGGTGGCGAGCTGATCCGCCTGCAGTGCTACGAGGGGATCGACGCCTCCCAGGCCGTCTACGAATGGGACTACTCCCGCCAGCTGCTGCACCTCCGGGCGGTCGAGGCCTCGGGCGCGGCCACCGGATCCGACGTGGCCGAGATCACCGACGAGCTCTACGACGAGCGGTTCCTGGTCCGTCGCCCCCTGCTCCGGTCGCTCTCGGCAGTCGACGGCGTGCCCCCTGTGCTGCTCATCGACGAGGTGGATCGGGCCGACGACGAGTTCGAGGCCTTCCTCCTGGAGATCCTCTCCGACTACGCCATCTCGGTGCCCGAGCTGGGCACCTTCCGGGCCGAGGTTCCCCCGGTGGTGGTCATCACGTCGAACCGCACCCGGGACGTGCACGACGCCCTGAAGCGTCGCTGCCTCTACCACTGGGTGCAGCACCCGGACGTGGACCGGGAGGTGGAGATCCTCAGGGTCAGGGCACCGCACGTGCCAGCAGCGCTGGCGCGCGACGTCGCCGTGTTGGCCGCCGAGCTCCGAGACATGGGGCTCTACAAGCCTCCCGGGGTGGCCGAGACCCTGGACTGGGCCGAGGCGCTGGTGCTGGTCGGCGTCGACGACCTTGACGAGACGGCCATCGAGACGACCATCGGTGCCCTGCTGAAGTACCGCGAGGACCAGGATCGCCTGCGGTCCCGGGGCTTCGGCGAGTTGGTCGGCCTACTCCGCGGGGCCTGACCCGTGCCGGCTCCCGTCGAGCAGACCCTGGACCGCCACCTCGTCGGCTTCGTCGACGTCCTGCGCCGGTCGGGTCTCGACGTTCCGCTGGGGAGCACCCTGGAGTTCGGACGGGCGGTGGCTGCCGTCGGCGCCGGGACCCGGTCCGGCGTCTACTGGGCGGGTCGGGCCACGCTGGTCAGACGCCCCGAGGACGTGGGCACCTACGACGAGGCCTTCCAGCGTCACTGGATGGGTGCTGTTCCCGGCACGCGGGTGACCACCGAGCAACCCACCATCACCCTGCTCCTGGACGTCGCCGACGATGCCGACGGGGACCCGGACCCAGCCGGCGAGTCGGATCGCCACGACGACCACCTGAGCGTCCGGTGGTCCCGGACCGAGGTACTGGGGTCTAGGGACTTCGCCGATTGCACCGACGAGGAGCTAGCCGAGCTGCACGACCTGATGGCCGGGCTCCGGCTCTTCGGGGCCACCCGACGGTGTCGGCGTCTCCGTCCGGCGGCCCATCGAGGTCGCCCCGACCTCCGGCGGACTGTCCGGGCAGCCCTGCGGACCGGGGGCGAGCCCATGAAGCGGGCCTTCTCCGAGCCGGGGACGCGTCCCAGGCGCCTGGTCCTCCTGCTGGACGTGAGCGGTTCCATGGAGCCCTATGCGCGGGCCCTGATCCGGTTCCTGCACGCTGCGATGGTCGGGCGCCGCGACGTGGAGGCCTTCGCCCTGGGAACCCGCCTGACCCGCCTGACCCGTGAGCTGTCCACACGTGATCCGGATGCCGCCCTCTCCCGGGCCGCCGGGGCCGTCACGGACTGGTCGGGGGGGACCCGCCTGGGGGACGGGTTGAGGGCCTTCAACGACACCTGGGGTGTCCCCGGAATGGCCCGTGGGGCCACCGTAGTGGTGCTCTCGGACGGCTGGGACCGGGGCGAACCGGCCGTCATGGAGGAGCAGATGGCCCGCCTGCACCGGGTGGCCCACGAGGTGATCTGGGTGAATCCGCTGAAGGCCTCGCCGGGCTATGCGCCGATCGCCCGGGGTATGGCCGCGGCCCTGCCCCATGTGGACCGATTCCTGGAGGGGCACTCGTTGGACTCCCTCCGGGACCTGGCAGACCTCCTGGCAGGCTGAGTCGTCGGGGCCGGGTCAGCCGGTGTTGCGCATCCCGGCGGCGATGCCGTTGATGGTGAGCAGCAGGCCCCGCTGGAGCTCCTCGTTCGACAACCCGCTACGCGACCGGTGGAGCATCTCCACCTGGAGCACGTTGAGCGGATCCAGGTAGGCGTCCCGCACGGCCAGCGTCCGGCGCAGCATGGGCTTCTCGGCCAGGAGTTCGGTGCCGGTGATGGCCCGGATCTCGGCCTCGGTCCGGTGGTACTCGTCCACCACGGCGTCGAACAGGTGGTGCATCGACGGGTCGACGAGCCGTTCCACGTAGTGCCGTGCAATGGACAGGTCGGTCTTGGTCAGGGTCATCTCGACGTTCGACACGAACGTCCTGAAGAAGTGCCAGTCCTGGTACATGAGCCGCAGCTCGTCGCCGTGGCCGGCGGCCCGGCAGGCGGCCAGGCCGCTACCGGCTCCGTACCAGCCGGGGATGATCTGTCGGGACTGGGTCCACCCGAAGACCCACGGGATGGCCCGCAGGTCGGCGATGCCGGTGGTCGCCCCGCGTCGCCTGGCCGGACGTGAGCCGATGTTCATCTCGCTCAGTTCCTCCACCGGCGTGGACCTGGTGAAGTAGTCGACCAACCCGGGAGTCTCGACGAACCGTCTGTATGCCGCGTAGGCGTCGTCGGCCATGCCGTCCATGATCGAGTACCACCGGGTGATGGTGTCGGCGTCGTGTCGGGGCGCCTTGTGGGCCAGCGAGGCCTCCAGGAGGGCGGTGAAGGCCAGGTCCAGGTTTCGGCGCGCGATTTCCGGATGGCCGTACTTGTCTGCGATCACCTCGCCCTGCTCGGTGAACTTCACCTCGCCGTCCAGCACGCCGTTGGGTTGGCTGAGGATCGAGGCGTGGGTCGGGCCGCCGCCCCTGCCGATGGTCCCGCCCCGACCGTGGAATACGCGGATCGGGATGCCCGTCTCGTCGGAGACCTCCCGGATGGCCCGGAGGGCCTTGTGGATCTCCCACTGCGACGTGGTGATCCCACCGTCCTTGTTCGAGTCCGAGTAGCCGACCATGACCTCCTGGGTGCCTCCCCGCAGGTCCACAATCCGCCGGTAGGGGTCGATGGCGAACAGCGCCCGGAGAGTCGGCCCGATTGAGCGCAGGTCGTCGATCGTCTCGAACAGGGGGACGAACCCGATGCGGGCCGTGTCGTGGGCCAGGTCGATGAGGCCGACCTCCCGCGCCAGCACGACCGGCGCAAGGACGTCCTGGACGCCCTGGGTCATCGAGATGACGTAGCTCTCGATGACCTGGTCGCCGTCGCGGTCCATGATCGTCCGGAGGGTGCGGAACAGTGCCAGGGCGCCGGTGTCGTCCGGGGTGCTGGGCGGGGCCAGCGGCCGCCGGCTCTCCAACTCGGCGGCCAGCAGGGTCGCCCGCTCAGCCGCCGAGGTGCTGGCGTAGTCGACGTCGTTGGCGGCGAACAGGGTGGTCAGGGTGTCGTGGTGTCGGTCCGAATGCTCGCGAACGTCCATCGTGGCGATGTGGAAGCCGATCATCTGCAGGATCCGACGGAACCGGGACACGCAACCGTCGGCCAGTAGGCCGCCACCGTTGTCGCGCAGCGACTGCTCGATGACCGCAAGGTCGGTGTCCAGGTCGTCCGGCGACCGGTAGCCGCGCTGGCTGGTATCGCCATCGGCGGTGGCGAGGAGGCGCCTCCGGATGGCCTCGCACCGGATCCGATAGGGCTCCGACCAGTCGAGCCGATCGCGGAGGTCCTTGAGGGGGTTGCGGTCGGCCTCGACCGCCGCCCGGAGCTCGTCGGACACCTCGTGCACCCGTGTGCTGACGCTCAGCTCGTGGCCCAGGGCGATGACCTCGGTGACGAGGATCTCGAGGGCGTGTCGGCGTTGCAGTCTCAGGACCCGGTCGGTGGTGTCGGGCAGGACGTTGGGGTTGCCGTCCCGGTCGCCACCCACCCAGGTCCCGAACCTGATCGGAGCGCGGTCGCTGTGGAGATCCTGGCCTATGGATCGCAGGACGGCCTGGATCTCGTCGAGGAGGTCGGGGACGGCGTCACGGACGGTCTGGCCGAGGTAGTAGAGGACCGAGCGGGCCTCGTCGAGCGGCTCCGGCCGGACGTGGCGGAGTTCGTCGGTCTGCCATATGGCTTCGATGAGCTCCTCGACGCGGCGGTCGATGCGGCGCCGGTCGGCATCCGTCCGACGGTCCTCGGTGCGCTGCTCGATGAGGCGGCTGACCTGGGCCAGCTTGTCCAGGATGGCCCGGCGGGAGGCCTCGGTGGGATGGGCGGTGAACACCGGACGGAGTTCGGCGCGTCCGACCAGCTGGGCGATCTCGGCGGGGGGGATGCCGGAGTCGACCAGGGAATGGACCGTTTCGTCGAACTGGTTGGCCGGGTTCGGCGAGCCGCTGTTGAGGTCCTCGATGCGGTGGACCTGCTCGGCGACGTTGGCCAGGTGGAAGTACACCGTGAACGCCCTGACCAGGAGGATGGCGTCGGAGACGTCGGTGTCGTCGAAGAGGTCGCGGAGTTCTGCGCTGACGTCCCGGTTCGAACCCAGTTCCCGGAGGTGCCTGGTCAGGGTTCTGGTCCGTTCCACCGCCTCGAGGAGTCCCTCGCCATGCTGGCGGACGAGCGTGTTGCCCAGTTGGTGTCCGAGACGCCGGATGTCGGCCCTCAGGGCGGCGTCGCTGGGCTCAGGTCCGCGATCGGGGGTGACGGAGGTCACGGGGGACATGAAAGAAACCTACCGGAAATCATCCTTCTCGTTCCATCTACTTGAATCTCAGGAAAGATTCGTGCACAATGGCCTCTACCGCAGGGGGGTGCCCGGCCGCAGGGTGGCGTTCGGACCATATCCGTGGACCGATGCATCTCTCCGACCGATCGCTGCCATCTCTCCACCGGAGCAACTATGAGCCACACCCGTTACGCCCCCGCCCGCCAGCGCCTCCAGCGCAGCGAGCTCGCCGTCCCCGGGTCCAACCCGGCCCTCTTCGAGAAGGCCGCGGCCAGCGACGTCGACTACGTGTTCCTCGACCTGGAGGATGCCGTCGCCCCCGGCGACAAGGTTCAGGCCCGACGCAACGTCATCGAGGGGCTCCGCGACATCGACTGGCGGGGCCTGGGCAAGACCATCTCGGTGCGGATCAACAGTATCGACACCCACTACATGTACAGGGACGTCGTCGACGTGGTGGAGCAGGCCGGCGAGCACCTCGACACCATCCTGATCCCCAAGGTCGGCGTGCCGGCCGACGTCTACATGGTCGATGCCATGGTCAGCCAGATCGAGGAGGCCACGGGCCTCACCGGGAAGATCGGCATCGAGGCCCTCATCGAGACCACGCTGGGGATGGCGAACGTCGAGGCCATCGCCACGTCCAGCCCCCGCCTGGAGGCAATGCACTTCGGCGTGGCCGACTATGCCGCGAGCTGCCGGGCCCGCACCACCAACATCGGCGGCCTGAACCCGGACTATCCGGGCGACCAGTGGCACGACGGCCTCTCCCGGATGCTGGTGGCCTGTCGGGCCTACGGCATCCGGCCCATCGACGGCCCGTTCGGCGACTTCAACGACCCCGACGGCTTCCTGGACGGCGCCCGTCGGGCCGCCGCCCTCGGCTACGAGGGCAAGTGGGCCATCCACCCCTCGCAGATCGAGTTGGCCAATAGGGTCTTCTCGCCGCCGCCCGAGGAGGTCGACCGGGCCCATCGGATCATCGCCGCCCTGGCCGAGGCCGCCGCCGAAGGTCGCGGGGCCGCCCAGTTGGATGGCCGGATGATCGACGCCGCGTCGGCCCGCATGGCCGAGAACGTCGTGGCCCAGGCCGCGGCAATCCAGGACAAGTAGTCGAGAAAGAAGGGGGCGGAGACCAGCGCCCATGGACATTCACGAGTACCAGGCAAAGGCCCTGCTCAAGGGGTACGGCGTGCCGATCGCCACCGGTGGCCTTGCCTACAGCCCCGAGCAGGCCGCATACCGGGCCAGGGAGATCGGCGGCGAGAAGTGGGTGGTGAAGGCCCAGATCCACTCAGGTACCCGCGGCAAGGCCGGTGGCATAAGGGTGTGCGACGACGAGAACGAGGTCTGGGAGGCCGCCGACGATCTGTTGGGACGCCGCCTGGTCACAGACCAGACCGGCCCGGCCGGCAAGGGCGTCTACCGCCTCTACATCGAGCCCGTGGTCTCCTTCGAGCGAGAGCTCTACATGAGCATGGTCCTGGACCGGCAGACCGAGCGCATAGTGCTGGTCATGTCGGGCGCAGGTGGCATAGAGATCGAGGAACTGGCCGAGACGGATCCGGGCGCAATCATCCGGATCATGATCGAGCCGGCCGTCGGCCTCCAGGGATTCCAGGCCCGCGGGGCGGCCTTCGCCTGCGGCCTGGATGCGTCCCTCATCTCCCAGGCCGAGAACCTGCTGCTCGGGGCCTACAGGGCCTTTCGCGACCTGGACGCCACGCTGCTGGAGATCAACCCACTGGTGGTCACCGAGGAGGGTCGCCTCCTGGCCCTCGACGCCAAGATGAGCTTCGACGACAACGCCCTGTTCCGACACCAGAACGTCTCCGAACTCCGGGACAAGTCCCAGGAGGACCCCCGGGAGATGAACGCAGCGGACCGCGGGCTGAACTACGTCGGCCTGGACGGCAACATCGGCTGCATCATCAACGGCGCCGGCCTCGCCATGGCCACCATGGACATGATCCAGCACGCTGGCGGCGAACCGGCAAACTTCCTGGACATCGGCGGCGGTGCGTCACCCGACCGGGTGTCCAAGGCCTTCAAGCTGGTTCTCTCCGACGAGAGGGTCGAGGCGATCCTCGTCAACATCTTCGCGGGCATCAACCGCTGCGACTGGGTCGCCGAGGGGGTCGTCAAGGCGATGACCGAACTGGACGTGAAGGTGCCGGTAGTGGTCCGACTGTCTGGGACCAACGTCGACGAGGGGCGTCGCATCCTCGCAGAGAGCGACGTCGAGTTGATCACGGCCGAGACCCTGGCGGAGGCCGCGGAGCGAGCCGTGTCCGTCGTTTCATGGGAGGCCAACTAGTCATGAGCATCGTCGTCAATGAGAAGACCCCGGTCATCGTCCAGGGGTTCACCGGGCGCATGGGCACGTTCCACGCCGAGGAGATGCTCGAGTACGGCACGAACCTGGTTGGTGGCACGGCTCCGGGCAAGAGCAGCAGCGACCACCTGGGGCTACCGGTGTTCGACACCGTGAAGGACGCCGTGAACGAGACGGGCGCCGAGGCGAGCATCGTGTTCGTACCGCCGCCCTTCGCCGCCGACGCCATCATGGAGGCCGCCGATGCTGGCCTCCGGCACTGCGTGTGCATCACCGATGGCATCCCGGCCCAGGACATGATGAAGGTCAAGCGCTACATGCGGACCAAGCGGGTCGAGAAGCGCATGACCCTCATGGGACCGAACTGCGCTGGCGTCATCAGCCCCGGCAAGGCCCTCCTGGGCATCATGCCCGGCCACATCTACGCCCAGGGCCCGGTGGGCATCATCGGCCGCTCGGGAACGCTCGGCTACGAGGCCGCCTCCCAGCTCAAGGCGGTGGGGATCGGGATCAGCACCAGCGTCGGCATCGGTGGCGACCCGATCAACGGCAGTTCCTTCACCGACCACCTGAAGGCCTTCGAGCAGGACCCCGACACCAGCCTGGTCATCGTCATCGGCGAGATCGGTGGCCCACAGGAGGCCGAGGCGGCGGCGTACGCCCGCGACCACATGCACAAGAGGGTCGTGGCCTACATCGCCGGGCTCTCGGCGCCCAAGGGCCGGACCATGGGCCACGCCGGGGCCATCGTGATCGGGCCCGGCGAGTCGGCTGCCGAGAAGATCCAGATCATGAAGGACTGCGGGGTGACCGTGGTCGAGCGACCGTCCGACTTCGGCGACGTCATCTCCAAGATCCTCTAGCCCCGCGGTGGGCCTCTAGCCTGAGGCCGATGCGGGAGATCCTGAACGACCTGGAGCGTTGGCGCCGTCAGGGCTGCCGGGTGGCCGTTGCACGCGTCGTCGACCTGGAGGGCTCGGGGCCACGCCTGCCGGGCGCTTCGATGGCCGTCGCTGAGGACGGCCAGGTGGCCGGATCCGTTTCGGGAGGCTGCGTCGAGGGTGCCGTCGTGGTCGAGGCGCTGGACGTGCTCGACACCGGCGACCGGAGGATGGTCGCCTTCGGCTACAGCGACGACGAGGCGTTCGCCGTCGGCCTGACCTGCGGCGGCACCATCCACCTCTTCATCGAACCGCTCGACTGGTAGGCGGGAATCGACCACGTGCCCGGGACCCCGATCTTCGACCGGTTGGCGGCGCTGCTGCGCGATGAGGTCCCGGTTGCGCTGGCCACCGTGCTGGATGGCCCCCGTGCCGGCGCCAAACTCCTGGTGCATCGTCTCGGTGCCGGCGAGGTCGAGGTCCAGGGAACGCTTGGCGACGACGACCTGGACAGGGTCGTGGCACGCGACTCGCTCGGCGAGCTGGCCGCCGGACGGAGCGGCGTCCGGCACTACGGGGAGCACGGCGAAGCCCGCGAGGAGGCCGTGCGGGTGTTCATCGAGGCCTTCGCCGCACCTCCCCGGATGCTGCTCTTCGGTGCCGTCGACTTCACCCTCGCCCTCGTGCGAGTGGCCAAGGTGCTGGGCTACCGGGTCACCGTCTGCGACGCACGCGAGGTGTTCGCCACCAGCCAGCGCTTCCCCCTGGCCGACGAGGTTGTCGTGGGCTGGCCGGACCGTCTGCTGGCCGACGTCGGGCCGGAACTACGGCGCCGCGATGCCATCTGCGTGCTGACCCACGACGTCAAGTTCGACGTGCCGGCCATCGTGGCGGCGCTGCGGACGTCGGTCGGCTACATAGGCGTCATGGGATCCCGTCGGACCCACGAGGACCGCCTCGAGCGCCTGGTCGAGGTCGGGGTCACCGACGAGGAGATGGCCCGCCTGCGCTCGCCGATCGGACTGGACATTGGGGCGCGTACGCCGGAGGAGACGGCCATCTCCATCGTGTCGGAGATCATCGCCCTGCGGACCGGCCGCTCGGCCCGGGCGTTGTCGGACACCGACGGCCCGATCCACGGCTGAGGTACCGGCGGACCATGTCCCTGGACAGGACCATCGCCGCGGTGGTGCTGGCGGCAGGTGGTGGCACCCGGTGGGCGGGCCCCGGCCACAAACTGTTGGCAGACTTGGACGGTCGGCCCCTGGCCTCCCATGCCATCGGGGCAGCAGCGGCCGCCGGGCTGGACGAGCTGGTGGTGGTGACTGGGTCGGCGGACCTCTCGGCGGTCGTTCCCGATGGAGCGACCGTCCTGCACAACGAGCTCTGGTCTGACGGGCAGGCCGGCTCCATCCGGCTGGCCGTGGAGCATGCCCGGCGGGTCGGGCACGAGGCGATCGTGGTGGGCCTGGCCGACATGCCCGGCATTCCGGCCGAGGCCTGGCGGGCGGTGGCCGACGCTCCCGGATCCCTTGTCGTGGCCACCTTCGACGGGCAGCGCAGGCCACCCACCAAGGTCGGTCGCAGGTACTGGTCCGAACTGCCGGAGGCCGGGGACACCGGCGCCAGGTTCCTCCTGGCAGCGAGGCCGTTCGACGTGCTGGAAGTAGCGTGTCCGGGCGATCCGGCAGACGTCGACACCGTGGAGGACCTCGGGCAGTGGAACTGAACAACGACTTCGAGGTGGCCGCACCCGTCGACCTGGTGTGGGCCGTGTTGACCGATGTCGAGCGCATCGCTCCCTGCCTGCCCGGGGCCCAACTCCTGGAGATCGAGGGCGACGAGTTCCGGGGAGTGGTCAAGATCAAGGTCGGACCGATCACCGCCCAGTACAAGGGAGCCGCCTCCTTCTCGGAGCGTGATGACGTGGGGCACCGGGCGGTGCTGCGTGCTGAGGGGCGCGACACCAGGGGGGCCGGCAACGCCGCGGCGGACATCACCGCCGAGTTGGAGGCGACCGACATCGGTACGAAGGTCACCGTCACCACCGACCTGACGGTGACCGGCAAGGTGGCCCAGTTCGGGCGCGGTGTGATGGCCGACGTCTCGAAGAAGCTGATGGGCCAGTTCGCCGACAACCTGAGTGACCTGATTGCCGCCTCCGGCGACGAGGCTGTAGTCGAATCCCCGGCCAGTGAGGTCACCGCCGATGCCCCGGCCGATGAGGTCACCGTCGATGCCCCGGTCGACGAGACACCTGCGGTCCGGGTGGTGGATGCCCCGGAGGTCGAGGCCATCGACCTGCTGGGTGCCGCCGGAGCCCCGATCCTGAAGCGGCTGGTCCCCACGCTGCTCGCCGTTGTGGCGGTCGTGGTGATCATCCTGATCCTGGTCTAGGACCCTGACCGGCCCATCCCCACGGGCCCATCCATGGACGCACCTCTCCCGCCCCGCACCGGGGCCGATGACGACGACCGCGAGTTGGTCGCCGGGCTCCTGGGTCGATGGCCGGAGGGGCTGTTCGACGTGGTGGTCCGCGACGACGCCGGAGTTCCGGTGGTGATCCGGAACCACCCGTTGCTGGACGACGGTCGTCCTATGCCCACCCGCTTCTGGCTGGTGGCCGACGAGCTGCGGTCCCGGATCGGGACCCTGGAGTCGACCGGTGGGGTCCGGGCCGCCGAGGCGGACTGTGATCCGGCCGAGCTGGCCGAGGCCCACGACCGCTACGCGGCGGAACGGGACGCCGCCATCCCCGAGGACCATGAGGGCCACCGGCCGTCAGGTGGCGTGGGCGGAACGAGACAGGGCGTCAAGTGTCTGCACGCCCACTACGCCTGGTTCCTGGCCGGCGGGGACGATCCGGTGGGCCGGTGGGTCCACGCCCGACTGCAGGGCCGACCTGCGTCGACGGAGGAGTCCGGTGGCTGAGCTGGTGGCCGCCGTCGACTGCGGGACCAACTCCACCCGTCTCCTGATCGGCGATGGCCGGCGCTCGGTGGAGCGACTGATGCGCATCACCCGGATGGGGGAAGGGGTGGATGCCACCGGGCGGCTGGCCCCACAGGCCATCGACCGCGTGGTCGGCGTGCTCCGGGAGTTCCGCTCGTCGATGGACCGCCACGGGGTGATCCGGTGCCGGGTGACCGCCACGTCGGCTGCCCGGGATGCCGCCAACCGGGACGAGTTCTTCGATCTCGCCGAGGCGGTGCTCGGCCACCGACCGGAGCTGCTGTCTGGCATCGAGGAGGGTCGGCTTTCTTTCGCGGGTGCCACGGCCGACCTCGACCCGGTCGACGGGCCGTTCCTGATTTTGGACATCGGGGGTGGGTCCACCGAGTTCGTGGTCGGCACTACCGAGGTCGAGGGGACGTTGTCGTGCGACATCGGCTGCGTGCGGTTGACCGAGCAGTGGATCGAGCACGATCCCCCGTTGCCCGAGGAGCTGGTGGCCTGCCTGTCGATAGCCGAGGGGCACGTGGACGACGTCCTGCGGGTGGTTCCGGCGGCGGCCGGCGCCCGGACCCTGGTCGGCTTGGCCGGCACGGTGTCATGCGTTGCGGCGGTCGAGATCGGCCTAGCCACCTACGACCGGGATCGGATCCACCACTTCCGGCTCTCCAGGGAGGCCGTCGAGGACGTCTTTCGGACCCTGGCCACCGAGACTCGGGCCGAGCGTCTGGAGAACCCGGGCATGGAGGAGGACCGGGCGGACGTCATAGTTGGCGGCCTGGCCATCCTGGTGAAGGTCATGCGCCAGATGGGCTTCGACGAGTGCCTGGTCTCGGAGTCGGACATCCTGGATGGCCTGGTGGCCTCGCAGCAGCGGTAGTCCTGCGCGACGAACGTGACTTCACTGAAGGGAAGAATCTTTCCCACGAGTAGTGATTCGTCACTTAGGATGGCCGCCATGTCGCACGCAGATCGCATCCTCATGGGCCCCGGTCCCTGCAACCCGTATCCGCAGGTCATCAAGGCCTTCGGCCGACCGGTCCTGGGCCATCTGGACCCTGACTTCATCACCCTCCTGGACGACACCAACGATCGGCTGAGGGAGGTGTTCCGCACCGCCAACCCGCTGACCTTCCCGGTCTCGGCCACCGGGTCGGCAGGCATGGAGGCCACCTTCGTCAACGTGCTGGGTCCCGGTGACCCGGTGGTTATCGGCGTCAATGGCGTGTTCGGCGAGCGCATGTGCGACGTGGCCTCCCGCTGTGGCGCCGAGGTCGTCCGGGTGGACGCCGAGTGGGGGCGGGCCATCGACCCACAGGCCCTGCTGGACGCCCACCCGAGCCCCAAGGTCATCGCCGTGGTGCACGCCGAGACCTCGACCGGCATCCGCAACGACGTAGAACCCATTGGAGCCGGCAAGGGCGACGCCCTGCTCCTGGTGGACTGCGTCACCTCCCTGGGCGGCATACCCCTGGAGATCGACGCCTGGGGTGTGGACCTCGCCTACAGCGGAACCCAGAAGTGCCTGGGCGTGCCTCCCGGGCTCTCCCCGGTGACCGTCTCACAGGCCGCCATCGACCGGTTCGTCGAGAAGTCACCGTCCTGGTACCTAGACCTCGCCATGATCGCCAAGTACATGACCAGCGGCGGCACCCGCGCATACCACCACACTGCACCCATCTCCATGATCTACGCCCTCCACGCCGGCCTGGGAGTGCTCCTCGACGAGGGCCTCGAGAACGTCCAGGCCCGCCATCAGGCCTGCGGTGACCAGCTCCAGAAGGGTCTGGTCGATCGGGGTTTCGAGCTCTTCGCCCAGGAGGGCCACCGTCTCCCCGAGCTCACCTCGGTGTTCGTCCCCGCCGACCGCCTGCCAGACGGGCTGGACGAGGCCGGCGTCCGTCGGCGCCTGCTACAGGAGTACGACATCGAGATCGGCGGCGGCCTCGGTCCGGTCGCCGGCAAGGTCTGGCGCATTGGTTGCATGGGCCACACGGCCCGTCTGCGCAACGTCACCCTGCTGCTGGCCGCCCTGGACGAGATCTTGGACTGACGACCGACGGTCGGGTGCCGGGCCGGGTTGCAAGCCGACCGTCGTACCTGCCAATGATGGAGCCGTGGCGATCGACCAGGTGACCGACTGTCCGGTCCTGCGTGGGTCCAGGGTGGCCATGCGGCCCCTCGAGGTGGACGACTTCTCGGAGTGGCAGGTCGTACGGCGTCGGAACGCCGACTGGCTGACCGCCTGGGAGCCCCGCCGCGGCTTCGGGCAGCCCGACCCGGCGGTGGACCGCCAGGCCTTCGCCATGCGATGTGCGGCACGTAGGCGGGAGCGCCAACTGGGAACCGGCTGGGGCTTCGGCGTGTTCGTGGGCGTGGACGGCACCGACCACTTCGCCGGGGAGGTGAACCTGTCAAACGTCGTGCGGGGGGCGTTCCGGAGTGCCCACATCGGCTACTGGATGGACGAGGACCGGGCGGGCAACGGTTACATTCCCGAGGCTCTGGTGATGGCGTGCAGGTTCGCCTTCGAGGAGATCGACCTGCACCGGGTCCAGGTGTCGATCGTGCCCAGGAACACCCGCTCCCGACGGGTGGTCGAGAAGCTGGAGTTCCGCTGCGAGGGCCTGGCCGAGCGCTACCTGGAGATCGACGGCGTGTGGGAGGACCACCTCCGGTTCGCCATCACCGCTGAGGAGTGGTGCCTACGGCGAACGGTGTTGGCCGCCACCTGGCTCAAGCCGTCTGGCAACTGACGCTCCGCGCGTCGGGGAGCCCCCGGTCGGAAACCGGACGGCTCAGTCCCCGGCTGCGATCCGGGCCTTGAGTCTGCCGACCATCTCCACGAATGCCGGCTGCTTCATCGACCAGGCCTGGGGCGGGATCTCCATCTGGACTGCCGGGACCGACTCGGTCACCCCTGCAGTGTCGTGCAGCGTCTTCTTGGTGACGGCGACCAGCTCGACGGGATGGGCGGCGGCCTTCGCCGCGTAGTCGACGGCCCGGTCGACCAGCTCGTCGTCGTCCACGCACTCCCACGCCACACCGTGGCGGACCGCCTGCTCACCGTCCAGTATCTGCTCGAACAGCACCATGGCCTTGGCCGTTTGCAGGTCGGTGATGTTGCGGAGGCGCCAGGTGTGGCCACCGCCGGGGTGGATGCCGATGGTCAGGAACCGGCTGTCGAAACGGGCGGAGCGGCCGGCGACAACCAGGTCGCATGCCAGGACCATGTTCATGCCGGCACCCACCGCCGCACCGTTCACGGCGGCGACCGTGGGCAGCGAGGTGTGGGCCACACGGAGGAACCCCCTGTAGATGTCGGGGAGCGAGCCTTCGGAATTCCCCTCTCCGGCTTCCAGCAGGTCGTCCAGGACGGCTCCGGCGCAGAAGGCCCTACCGGCGCCGGTGAGCACCACCGCTCCGATGCCGTCGTCGGCCTCCAGGTCGTCGAAGGCCGCCAGGAGCTCCTCGTTCATCTCGTCGGAGACCACGTTGCGGCGGTCGGGGTCGTCGAAGGTGAGGATGGCGACGCGGTCGCGGCGTTCGATTCGGAGCACGCTCATGCGGGGAGTCTCCCATGTCGAAGCCAGCGGTTCGGGACCGGGGGAGGGCCCCTCCGCACGTCGGTCAGCCGCTGGGAGGCCGGCCGGAGTCCGGGGTTAGGGTCGCCAGATGGCAATGGGGGAACCGGGTGGGACGGTTGCCCCGGGCCTGCCGCCGCCTGACCGGCGGCGGTTCCCGGCCATGGGCTTCCCGAACTACCGGCGGTTCTGGATAGGCGGGATGTTGACCAACAACGGCCGCTGGGTGCAGTACGTCACCACCTACTACATCGTTTACCGGATCACCGGTTCGGCGGCATGGGTCGGCATGGCCGGCTTCTTCACGTTCATCCCGATGCTGCTCACCAATCCGGTGGCCGGCTACGTGTCGGACCACTTCGACCGGCGCAAGGTGCTCCTGACCACCAACAGCCTCTGCAGCGCGCTGGCTGCCGGTATGGCCCTTACCTGGGCGTCCGGGATCCACGACGTCCGCCTTTGGATGATGTTGCTGCTGGTCGGCGGGTTCGTATACGGCGTACAGCTGCCCACCTGGCAGTCGTTCGTCGCCGAGTGCGTGCCACGTGAGCACCTCCGCAACGCCATCACCATGAACTCGACCCAGTTCAACGCGGCTCGCACCTTCGGACCGGCCCTGGGCGGCCTGCTGATCGGCACTCTCGGGCCAGGCTGGGCGCTCACCCTCACGGCGGTGCTCTACGGGCCGGTCCTGGTGGCCCTCGCACGGATCGATCCGTCGACCCTGTTCCGTGCGGGGTCCTCCGCCCGGGTCGGAGGGCATCGGGGTTCGTCGGTGGTCGCCGACTACCGCGAGTCGATCCGGTATGTGCTGGACGCTCCGGGGATCCGGGCGGCCATCATCACCGTCACCCTCATCTCCACGGCCGGTCAGCCCATCGTGCAGCAGATCGTCGTGTTCGCCGAGGAGGTCTTCGAGGTCTCGCCGTTCTGGTTCGGGATACTCGGCTCGGCGCAGGGGATCGGCGCCCTGTTGGCCGCCCCCGTGGTGGCCGGGGAGTTGAGCCGCCTGAAGCGGTCCAGGATCCAACTCCTGGCGACATCCGGGTACGGGGCGGCCATGGTGGTGTTCGCCCTGGCGCCCTCCTTCTGGGTGGGCTTCGGTGCTCTCGCCCTGATCGGTGTGATGCACTTGGCGTCGGCCTCGAACCTCAACTCCACCGTGCAGCTGCAGGTCGCCGACGAGCTGCGTGGCCGGGTGATGGCCATCTACCTGATGGGCGTCCTGGGCCTGTCGCCCTTCGCCAACCTGCTCATGGGCTGGTTGATATCGGTCCTCGGCCCCCGGCCGGTGGTGGCGGCCAGCGGCCTGGTAGTCGTCGTAGGAGGGCTGCTCCTGCAGGTGACCGGGCAGTACGGCCGCCTGGACGGGGGCTGATCGGCGCCGACCCGGGTCAGGTCGGGTCGTCGAACTCGGCCCGGTGGGCCCGCCCCTCGTCACAGGTGTCGTACACGGGGCACCAATGGCATGGGGGGCCGGGGATCCGGTTCGGAGTACGGCCGCCGTGGAGCAGCTCGACGAGTCGGCCGACGCCGTCGGTTAGGCGGGCCACGCTGGCCATGAGGGTGTCCTCGGTGACCGCCTCGGGCACGAAGTGGGCCTGGTCCAGGTAGTAGGACGCCAGGAGCCTGGGCGGGACACCGATGCGGAGGGTCTCGATCAGGGCGTAGAAGCGGAGGTCCTCGCGGTGCACGGGAAGCGACCCCCCGGTCTTGAGGTCGACTATCACCTTGCCGGCCCGTTGGCCACTGGCGCTGCCAAGGGTCAGGTCCACCTTGCCGGCCAGGATCAGGCGGCCGCCGCACAACTCGGCCCGCATGCGGCTCTCGGTGACGGGGCGCCATGCGGGCTTCAGTGGGGGCCAGCACTCCAGGTACTTGGTGAAGGCATCCAACGACTCGGACCTCAGCTCGGCCCGCTCGACTTCGCTGCAACCCCGCAGCCAGTGCCCGAGGCTGCCCCGGTCCGCCTCGTAGCGGGCCAGGGCCTCGTCCACCAGCACGGGCGGCTCTACCTCCCGACGCCAGTTGACGGCCAATTCGACGGCCTTATGGACGATGGTGCCGCGGGCGGTGGGGACCCGCCACTCGAATTCCTCGGCCTCGTCGGCGAGGAATTTCGCCTCGCAGCCGTGTACCTGGGCGAGCCGGTGCTTGTGGACGAATAGATCCTCACCGGTCGGGAGCCCGTCGAGGTGGGGTTCCACGGCCGTCTCGAGGGCTGACCGGAGATGGTGGCGGAGGTCCTCGGCGAACTCGGGTCGTTCGTCGACCGTGGCCCCGAGCTGGTCGAGGACGGCCTGCTGTGCCGGGTTGAGGTCGGGTGCGGCGGTGCCGTCGTCGATCGGGTCCACGCCGGGAGTATGGCCCAGCCCGGTGACACGGGGCCGGAGGCTCGGCGCGTTGTCACACCCCTCCTCGATAATGGAACCCATGGATACCCGGTACCACGAGAGCTACGCCGTGCGGTTCGCCGAGACCGCCCGCTCGCTGGGCCGCGCCGCGCGCCTCCGAGGGCTCGAGGTGCCGACGTTCCGGTGCCCACCCGGCCTGCGTGGCGTGCAGCGTTCCATCCGCTGGCGGGGCGGCTCGGCCACGATCGCCGTCGTGGTTCGGGGTCGACCCTGGGGAGCGGTGGTGGCCGACATGGCCGAGGGGATCGTCGTGGCCAACGGCCTGGACCGCGCCAGGGCCGACACCGTGAGGGCTGCACTTTGGCTGGCCGTCGCGGAGCCGGCCATGGCGGCCTGACCGTTGACCGCCATGCGCGGTCCAACGGCCGGCCCACGTGCCGGCCCTTCGCCGCTGGCTAGCGTGGCCTGACGCCCGGGTGGCGGAACTGGTAGACGCAGCGGGCTTAAACCCCGCGGCCCCCCAGGGGGCGTACAGGTTCGATCCCTGTCCCGGGCACCGGTGGTGGTCCGGGCCAGCCCGTGCGACGAGGATGGGGAAATGGCGTCGGATCGGGACCATCCCAGCGAGCTCCGGTACGAGTATCCCTACCCGGCGCCCGACCTCGAGTCCCGGTACCCGTTCGTCGTCCTGGAGCCCCGTCGGTTCCCGGCCCACGAGATGGCCGACAGGGCCAGGGCCTTCCACGAGGTGGCCGAGGCGCGACGCAGCGTCCGGGTCTTCAGCCCGGAACCCGTCCCCAGGGAGCTCATCGAGTTGGCGGTCCTGGCTGCGTCCACGGCCCCCTCCGGGGCCAACAAGCAGCCTTGGACCTTCGTGGCCGTCCGTGACCCCGACCTGAAGGCCAGGATCAGGGAGGCTGCCGAAGCCGAGGAGAGGATCAACTACCTCGAGAACCGCATGAACGCGGAGTGGCTGGAGGCCCTGGCCCCCCTCGGCACCGACCACCACAAGGAGTTCCTCGAGGTGGCACCATGGATAGTGGTGCTGTTCGAGCAGCGCTACGAGATCCGGCCAGACGGGACCACACGTAGGAACTACTACGTGAAGGAGAGCGTCGGGATCGCCGCCGGGCTGTTCATCGCAGCCCTGAACGAGATGGGCCTGGCGACCCTGCCCCACACCCCGTCACCCATGGCGTTCCTGCGGACGGTCCTGGGTCGCCCGGAGAACGAGCGACCGTTCGTGATGTTCCCGGTCGGCCACCCCATGGATGGGGTCAAGGTGCCCGACCTCCGCCGCAAGCCGCTCGAGGAGGTCTTCGTCGAGCCCGACGGGCAGCTTGACGGTGCCGGCTGAACAGAACCGGCACGGCCGGCCCGGAGCGTGACCGGGAGCCCGGCGCGCGAGGATGCCCGCATGGACGACGGGAGACGGGGTTCCGGTACCCGGGCCAGCGGTGGGTGCGACTGCGGTGGGGTGCGCTACCGGGTGGACGGAGAACTGCGCGACGTCGTGCACTGCCACTGCGAACCGTGCCGCCGGATCACCGGCCACCACATGGCGGCCACCGCGGCGAAGGTCGACGACGTCCACTTCGAGAGCGATGCCACCCTCACCTGGCACTATCGGACGTCGACCACCCGTTACGGGTTCTGCTCGGCGTGTGGTTCAACGCTCTTCTGGTCGGCGACCGACAAGGCGGACATGCTCTCCATCGCCGCCGGGACGATCGACCAGCCGTCCGGGCTGTCCACCGTGCTGGCCATCTACGCGGACGAGGCGTCCGACTTCCACCGACTCGACGACACGATCCAGACCTTCGGCCGGGATCGGCCCGTTGACCACCCGTCGAGGCCCTGACTCGGCGGCGATGCCTGATCAGCCCGGGGAAACGGCGGCTGTCGGACCCGGTCAGGGGTACCCGGCCCGCAGGTCCGCCGGACCTATGCTCCGGCCATGCGCCTTGTCATGGTTCCGCTGCTCGCTCTGGCCGTTCTGGCGGCCGCCTGTGGGGGGTCCGAGGATGAGCCGATCGTCGTGCAGACAACCACGACCGGGATGTTCGTGACGACCACAGTCGCGCCTTCCTCGGACTCTGCGCCGGCCACCACATCTCCGACCGTTGCTACCGCCGCCGCGGTGGCCACCACGACCACCCCGGTAGCCGCCAGCACCGCCGCGGTGACCACGACCACAGAGCCAGTGGTCGACGTTCCGCAGTCTGTGACCGTGGAGAAGGGCGATTCGCTGTCCAAGATCGCCAAGCGGTACGGCACCACCGTCGACGCCCTGGTCAGGATCAACGAGCTCTGCGACGCCAACCAGATCTTCGTGGGCCAGGTGATCGTCCTCGAGGACGCGGATGCCGAGGCGGACGACGCTGGCGAGCAGGTCGAGACGGCCATCGTCACGGTCCAGGCCGGTGACTCCCTCTCCAAGATCGCCAAGCGCCACGACACCACCGTCGAGGAGATGATGGCGCTCAACGACATCGACGACCCCAACCTCCTCTTCGTGGGCCAGGAGCTACTGATCGATGAGGTGGTGTCGGCCGACGAGGAGCCCGAGGAGAACCCCAACTGCTGACGTCCCGTCCGCCGGCGGGGCCTCCTGTTGCCTGACCTCGCCGGTCGTCCCGGTTCGGCGGGTCTACGATCCGCGGCGTGACCCTCCGGCTTGAGACACGCGACGAGGCCAGGCTGGCAGGTGCCGAGGGCCCGGCCCAGCGGTTGGCCACCCGGGTGGTCACCCGGCTGGCCACCGCAATGGGGGCCGACGGGCTACTCGACATAACCGGCGCACACATCGATTCGTGCCTCTACCACGGGCAGGCGGTCCTCGACTTCGCCCATCGCCTGGCTGACGACGGCGCACGTGTACTCGTGCCGACCACGTTGAACGTGTCGTCGCTGGACCTGCTGCATCCGGAACACGCCCGGGGCGATCCCGAGGAGGCCAGGCTCTCCCGGCGGCTCATGGAGCGCTTCGAGGAGATGGGCTGTCGGCCGACCTGGACCTGTGCGCCCTACCAGCTCGAGGTCCGGCCGGGGTTCGGCGAGCAGATCGCCTGGGCGGAGTCCAACGCCATCGTGTTCGCCAACTCGGTACTTGGCGCCCGTACCAACCGGTACGGAGACTTCGCCGACATCTGCTGCGCCATCACCGGACGGGCACCTGCCGCCGGGCTCCACCTCGACGAGCACCGCCGGGCCACCGTGGTCATCCGGCTGGATGGCGTGTCCGCCGACCTGCTGGCGCGCGACGTGTGCTATCCGGTGCTCGGTGGCCTGATCGGCCGACTGGTCGGTAAGGCGGTGCCGGTGGTCGACGGCCTGGAGCCCGGGGTGTCCGAGGATCGACTCAAGGCGTTGGGAGCGGCGTCGGCGTCGACCGGTTCGGTGGGGATGTTCCACATGGTCGGGAGCACGCCTGAGGCCCCGACGCTGGAGGAGGCGCTGGCCGGCCACGAACCAGTCGAGGAGATCACGGTCACCGCGGCCGACCTGCGGGCCGCCCGGGACCGACTCTCCACGACCTCCGACGACGACCTGCGGACGGTCAGCCTGGGCACACCGCACTATTCGGTCGCCGAGATCGGTCGGCTGGTCGAGCTGTTGGGCGACCGGCGGGTCGCCGACGGCGTGGCCTTCTACGTCTCCACCGGGCGCGACGTACTCCACGAGGTGAGCCTGCTGGGTTGGGCCAGCCGCCTGGTCGACGCCGGGGTGAGCATGGTGACCGACACCTGCACCTACTTCACGCCGATCATCGGGGACGTCACCGGTACGGCGATGACCGATTCTGCCAAGTGGGCCTACTACGCCCCGGGGAACCTCGGCCTGGAGGTCGTCTTCGGGAGCACCGAGGACTGCGTGGAATCGGCGGTGGTCGGCCGGGTGGTCAGGGACGAGGGGATCTGGGCCGGTGCCTGACCGGGGGGCGACGCCGGTACCACTGGTCGCCGGCACGGCCACAGGCGAGGTGTTGCGCCTCGACGAGCCCCTCAGCTTCTGGGGAGGGTTGGAGACCGTCGAGGGCCGGATCATCGACCAGCGCCACCCCCAGGTCGGCGAGATGGTGGCCGGCCGGGTACTGGTGATGCCGTTCGGTCGGGGATCCAGCTCCGGCAGCAGCGTGATCTGCGAGGCGGTCCGGGCGGGGACGGCGCCGGCGGCCATCCTGATGGCCGAGCGCGATGACATCATCGCCCTCGGGGCCATCGTGGCCGAGGAGGTCTACGGCCTGGTGATGCCGGTGGTGGTGGTGCCACCGGAGGCGTTCGAAGGCCTGGAGACCGGTGCGATGGTGGCCGTCGGGGTGGACGGCACGGTGACGGCGTCCCCGGACGCAGGCGGCCCGGCCTGACAGGTCAGTCCTCTGGGATCCAGTCCTCGGTGGTGATGCCCAGACCGTCGGCGATCCGGTTGGCATAGGCGTAGTAGGCGGTGACCTCCGCTATGTCCAGCACGTCGCGGTCGCTGAACCCGGCCGCCCGGAGGGCATCCACGTCGGCTCGTTCCATGTTGCCGGGGGTACGGGTGAGCTTCACGGCGTAGTCGAGCATGGTCCGACGGGATGGCGCGAGGGGAGCCGTCGTCCAGTCGGCCTCGATGGCGGCCAGCAGGTCGTCGTCCTTCAGCAGCTGGCGCAGACCGCGCCG
Source organism: Acidimicrobiales bacterium (assembly GCA_022452145.1). NCBI lineage: Bacteria > Bacillati > Actinomycetota > Acidimicrobiia > Acidimicrobiales > Acidimicrobiales bacterium. The sequence continues at coordinate 55,962 of JAKURY010000012.1, forward strand.
ATGGTGGGTTACTCAGTAGTGGCAGTGGTTCTCGAGGCTGACCACCAGAGCCACCAGCTCACGCTCGACCTTGCGGAGCGTTCCCGTGCCGGACATGGCCGAGCGGTAGAGCCCGTCGTGGGCGGCCAGCCCACGGGGGTTGAGCGAGTGGACGGCCATGATCCGGTCGACCCGGTCGAAGGTGGCGTCGACGACCCGGCCGTAGAGGTCGGCCAGGCCGTCATGGTCCTTCCATCTGTCGTCGGGGACGGTCTCGATCCATGCCATGGCGGCGAGTCTGGCACGGGCCGGCAGGGGCTGTCGCGGAGGTGGATCAGGCGTCGAGGGCGAACTCGCTGAGGCGCTCGTAGAGCGGCCGGGCCTCGGCGACCACCCCACGGAGGTGTTCCGGTGCCGGTTCGGTGCTCGGGTGGCCTGACTCGAACCCGGTCGACCGGTGGGTGCTGGCGTACCAGTGCTCGGCCCACACGCCGTCCTCGGGCTTTGGGCCGGCGGGCCACGACAGCATTCCGGGATCGAAGGCCAGTCCCAGGCGGCCGCACAAGGTGCGGAGGACGGCTTCCGGGGCGGCGAGCAGGGCAGTCGAGTCGATGACGATCGGATCGCCGCCGTCGGCCAGGATCGACTCCAGCAACTCCACCTGTATGGGCAGGCCGGTGTCGGTCACGTTCACGTCGGGCACGTTCTTCGCGAACGAGGTGATGACCCTCTCGGGGTCCCGGATCAGCAGGAGGTTCCGACAGCGACCCAGGAACGCCCGGTCCAGCTGGACGACGTGCTGGGCCATCTGCTTGAAGAACACGACCGGCGTCGGGTGTTCGCCCAGGATCAGGTCGCGCACGACGGCCTCACCGTCCGGGTCCTGGCTGGTCAGCACCTCGTCGCGGCCCGGATGCTCCCGCCCGGTGACCCGCAGGTAGTGGGCGTAGATGGGCTCGTCGAAGACCGTCGTGTCATCACGCTGCCGGAAGGCGTACATGAACGACGTTGAGATGTTCCGGGGGCCCGACCAGCAGTTGATGCGGAGCGTCACGGGGTGCCCGCCTCAGCCGTCGGTGACGTCGGCCTCCACGGCCGCTCTGTAGAGGTCCTGGAGTCGGGCGGTGATAGGGCCCGGTCGGCCGTCGCCGATGGTCCGGCCGTCGATCTCGACGACGGGGGTCAGGCCACCGAACGTGCCGGTCACGAAGGCCTCCTCGGCCGAGTAGACGTCGGTGAGGGAGAACGGCTTCTGGTGGGCGGTGAGGCCGGCCTCCGGCGCCACCTCGAGCACCAGCTGGCGGGTGATGCCGTTGAGGTTGTAGTGGCCGGTCGACGTCCACACCCCGCCCTCCCGAACCACGAAGAAGTTGGTGGCGTTGCAGGTGGCCACGGCACCGGTGGGGTCGAGCATGAGCGCCTCGTCGGCACCGGCCTTCACTGCCTGGATGAGGGCGATCACCTCGTGCAGCTTGGAGTGGGAGTTGAGGCGCTGGTCCAGCGTGTCGGGCGGTGGTCTACGGACCGTCGTCGTGAACAGGGTGATGCCGGCCTCGGCGACGGCCGGGTCGGCCGTCTTGTGCTCGGCGATGATCACCATGTTGGGCCCGCCCACGACGTTGGAGGGATGCTGGGACGGGGTCTTCTTGTCGCCCCGGGTGACCATGAGCCTGGCGTGCACGTCGTCGTGCATGTCGTTGTGCCTGACGGTGGCGTACAGGGCCTCGGTGACCTCGTCGCGGCTCATGGCGATGTCCAGGTCGATGGCCGCCGCGCCGGCGAACAACCGGTCCAGGTGCCTGTCCAGGAAGGCGAACCGTCCGTGGTGGAGGCGCAGCCCCTCCCATATGCCGTCGCCCACCAGGAAGCCGCTGTCGAAAACCGACACCCTGGCCTCGTGTCGTGCGAAGAACTCGCCGTTGATGAAGATCTCAACGGACTCGTTGCGTTCGTCGGCCAGTGCCTGGTGGGTACTGCGGGACATGGCGGCGAGCGTACCGACGGCGGTCGCCAGGGGTTGCGGTCGGGTGAGATGTTGGTCACACGACGGCGAGGTTGGTCCGCTACCCTTCCGTCTGCCCATCGCCGATGACGCCAACGGAGAGCAAGTGACAACCCATGCCGTCTCGACGAAGTCCGCGAAGCGACTTGTGTCCGTCGATCGCTTCCTCACATTCATACGGGTCTTCCTGGTCACCATGATCATCATCGGACTGCTGGCCTTCATCTGGCAGCAGTTCGACGCCGACAACCCGTTCGCCCGGTGGCGCAACCCGGGCGCCCGGGGCCTCACGGGCGACCAGTTCAAGGGCCTGCTCATTTCCGGCCTCTCCCAGGGCTCGATGTACGGCCTCATCGCCCTGGGCTACTCGATGGTCTACGGCGTGCTCGGCTTCATCAACTTCGCCCACGGCGAGGTGTTCATGGTCGGGGCGATGACCGGGTTCATCGCCTCTGAGAAGTTCAATGCCAACGGGATGTGGGAGTCCAACTTCCTCCTCTGCCTGGCACTGATCGTGCTGATGGCGATCTTCTTCTCGACGTCTTTGGCCGTGCTGATGGAGCGGGTGGCCTACCGGCCGCTGCGCAACTCTCCCAGGCTGATTCCGCTCATCACCTCGATCGGCGTGTCGTTCTTCATCCAGAACTTGGTGCTCGGGCTGTTCGGGCCGTCCACGAAGAGCTACCCGCGCCTCCCCGAGTGGCTCTCCAAGCAGCGCTCCATCCTGACCTTCGAGATAGCAGGCACCCGCCTCCTGGTGCTGGTGGTGGCCGCTGCCTCGATGGGCGTCCTCTGGTACATCGTGGAGCGCACCAAGACCGGCAAGGCCATGCGGGCCGTTGCCGAGGACAAGGAGATCGCCTCGCTGATGGGGATCGACGTCAACCGGACCATCGTCACCACGTTCGCCGTGGGTGGAGCGATGGCGGGCGTGGGCGGGATCCTCTGGGGCCTCATGTTCCGGTCGGTCACCCACATGACAGGGTTCCTGCCCGGCGTCAAGGCCTTCACCGCCGCTGTGGTGGGTGGCATCGGGAACCTGGGCGGTGCCATGGCCGGCGGCATCTCCCTGGGCTCGGCCGAGTCGATCGCCCCGCTGCTCATCCTGGAACCACTCGGCGTGCCCGGCGTGTCACAGCTCAAGGACGCCGTGGCCTTCACCGTGCTGGTCCTCGTGCTCTTGTTCAAGCCGGCCGGCCTCTTCGGAGAGCGGCTCTCGTCGGAGGAGCGGGCATGAGCGCCCTTGTCGCACCCATGCCGTCGTCGGCCATTGACCAGGACTGGGGCAAGGTGCTGCGCTGGGGGCTGATCTGCGGCGGCGCCCTGATCGCCATCTGCCTGGTCGGCATGCCCGTCGAGCTGGACCGGCGGGAGCTCATCGAGCGGTACCTCAGCCTCGGCTACGTGTCCGTCCTGTTGATTCCGATCCTGATAGGTCGCATAGCCGCCACCCAGGTGGTCCTGGAGGGCTTCGAGTCCCGGAAGCAAGGCCTCTACGACCTGGTCACCGGCCTGATGGTCGGCCTCCTCGGCGGAGGCTGCCTGTCTCTGCTGATGCTGGCGCTGGATTCCTGGAACCTGCGGGACCCGCTGGTCAACTGGAGTCCGAAGCTCTTCCGCTTCCTCACCTACGAGAACGGCATGGGCTTCGGGGCCGGGGCCTGGATCGTGACCTGCGGGGCGCTCAGCCTGGCCGGTGCATCGCTGCACGTCGTGCCGGCGATCGTGCGACGATCGACCGGGACCGTGGTGCTCAGCCTGCTGGCCCTGTCGGTCCTGGAGGGAGCGGTCGATGACCTCTCAGAGGGCTTCGGCCTCGACTGGCTGACCGACCTCATGTACGCCAAGAAGGGCGGCCTGACCCTCACCTCTACCATCGTGGTCGGCGCTGTCATCGCCGTCGTTTCGGTGCTCACCAGCGGCCGTGTAAAGGCGGTAACCAACCGCTACCGGGACATGCAGGGCGCCGAGCGCCAGAAGGCATCCATGATCCTGTTCGCCGTGGTGGCGGTGCTCTGCATCGTGCTGCCGATATTCCTGGGCAAGATCATGAACGAGCTGCTGGCCAACGTCGGCCTCTTCCTGTTGCTGGCCCTGGGCCTCAATATCGTGGTCGGCCTGGCAGGCCTCCTGGACCTCGGCTACGTGGCCTTCTTCGCCGTGGGCGGTTACACGACCGCCGTCCTGACATCGCCCAACAGCCCGTTCTTCGCCCCGGAACTGCACTTCGGATTCGCCCTCATCTTCGTTGTCATCTTCGCCACCATCGTCGGCCTGCTGATCGGGGCGCCCGTCATCAGGATGCGCGGCGACTACCTGGCCATCGTGACCCTCGGATTCGGTGAGATAATCCGCCTGCTGTTCATGTCGGACTGGCTGGGCCCCTATTTCGGTGGCGCCCAGGGAATCACCAACGTCCCGGGTGTCGACCTGGGCTTCGCCACGGTGAAGGGCACCGACCCAAGGTCGGTGTTCTACTTGGTGCTGTTCTTCTGCGTCATCGCCATCTACATCTCGTGGCGCCTGCAGGCCTCCCGCCTGGGCCGGGCCTGGATGGCCATCCGGGAGGACGAGCAGGTGGCCGAGGCCATGGGCATCAACACGGTGAGCTCCAAACTGATGGCCTTCGTGGTGGGCGCAGTGCTGGCTGCCTTCAGCGGGGCGGTGCTGGCTGCCAAGGTCGGCTCCGTCTTCCCGACAAGCTTCATGATCCTGATCTCGATCATCATCCTCGTGGTGGTGATCGTCGGTGGCATGGGCAACATCGCCGGAGTGATGGTCGGCTCGTTCGTCCTGATCGGCGTGTTGGGCGGGCCAAAGCAGCCGGGCCTGCTCCAGGAGTTCCAGAACTTCAAGCTGCTCATCTACGGAATGCTGCTCGTCTTCATGATGCTGAAGCGCCCGGAGGGCCTCGTGCCCAGCGCCCGTCGCAGCCGGGAGCTCCACCAGGAGGAGTTCCTTCAGGACGCCTGGTTGAAGGGCGACAAGTCGGACGACGACGCCGATGACGAGGACGCGGTCAACGTGGGCGACGGGGGAGGGGAGGAGGAATGAGCCTTCTCGAGATCAAGGACCTGAAGATCACCTTCGGCGGCCTGGATGCCCTGTCCGGCCTCAACTTCGACATCGACGAGGGTGAGATCGTCAGCGTCATCGGCCCCAACGGTGCCGGCAAGACGACGTTCTTCAATGCCATCTCCGGGCTGGTGGCCCCCAGCGAGGGAGACATCGAGTTCGAGGGCGACTCCATCGTGGGTCTGGATCCCAGCACCGTCACCTCGCTGGGCATCGCCAGGACCTTCCAGAACGTGCGGCTGTTCCCAAACATGACGGTCCTCGAGAACGTCATGGTGGCCCAGCACTGCCGGACCAGAGAGCTCATCTACGGGGCGCTGCTCCAGACGAAGGCCTTTAAGAAGGAGGAGCGGGAGATCCGGGAGCGGGCCGAGGAGGTCCTCGGCTTCTTCGGGCACCGGCTCATCGGGTACCGCCTGGACCAGCCGGCCTTCGCCCTGTCGTACGCCAACCGGCGCCGCCTGGAGATCGCCCGGGCCATGGCCACCCAGCCCAGGCTGCTGCTGCTGGACGAGCCCGTGGCCGGTATGAACCCCATCGAGACGGCCGAGTTGACGGCGCTGATAGGTCGTCTGCGCACCGAGTGGGGCTTCACCATCGTGGTGATCGAACACGACATGAAGGTGGTCAAGGACGTCTCGGACCGGGTCGTCGTGCTGGACCACGGCGTGCCGATCGCCCAGGGCTCCTATGACGAGGTGTCGTCGGATCCGAACGTCATTGAGGCCTATCTGGGCCGCCCGGTGGAGGCAAAGGCATGAGCGGACAGGACGGCGCCACGGCCCTGCTGGAACTCCGACAGGTCAACACCCACTACGGGGCGGTGCACATCCTCAAGGACGTTGACCTGGCCATCTACCCGGGCGAGCTGGTCTGCCTGCTGGGCGGCAACGCCAGTGGAAAGTCCACGACGCTCAAGACCCTGCTGGGCATGGTCACGCCGACGTCCGGCGAGGTGGTTCTGGACGGGGAGGTGGTCAACGACAAGCCCACCAGATACCGCGTGATCAACGGCGTCACGATGGTCCCGGAGAACCGGCGCCTGTTCAAGCGGCTGAGCGTCAGGGAGAACCTCGAGTTGGGCGCGTACCTGCGCAACGACAAGGACGGCATCACCGAGGACCTGGAGAAGATCTACGACCTGTTCCCCCGTGTCAAGGAGCGCCTCACCCAGAAGGCCGGCACCCTTTCGGGTGGTGAGCAGCAGATGGTGGCCATCGGTCGGGCGCTCATGTCGCGACCCAGGGTCCTGCTCATGGACGAGCCGTCCATGGGCCTCGCCCCGGCCCTGGTGCAGCAGAACTTCGAGCTGATCCGACAGATCCACGCCGACGGCATGTCCGTCTTCATGGTGGAGCAGAACGCCAACATGGCGCTTTCGATCGCCGACAGGGGCTGGGTGCTCCAGACCGGCCGGGTCGTGTTGGACGACACCGCCGAGGCCCTCCTGGCCAACCCGGAGTTGCGGGCCTCCTACCTCGGCGAGGGCTGAGACTGCGGGATACAACTCCCTGAGAGTTGTACATCGAAGCCTCGGCGAGGGCTGAGGCGGTCAGCGTTGCACCCTCCAGAGCTACTCGGCCAGGGGTGACTGACCGTGGCGCCGATGTCCTCCCGGAGCGGTTCCGCAGCCTCACCCGAGGTCCTACGGGCGCTACCGTCGGACAACACGTTCGAACAGCGAGGGCGCACATGCTGCACCGACTGCTCGCAGACGCCGTGATGGGCATCCACTTCGGCTACCTCGTCTACCTGGTGGTCGGCGGCTTCCTGGCCTGGCGTTGGCCACGAGCCATCTACCCGCACGTGGTCGCCGTCGGCTGGGCTGTGGGAATCGTCTTCGTCGGCTTCCCGTGTCCGCTCACCGGCATCGAGCGTCGGTTGCGGAGCGAGGCAGGAGGGTTCGGGTTCATCGACCGCTACCTGGAGGGCGTCGTCTACCCGGAGGAATTCACGACAGTCCTGCGCGTGGCGGTGGCGGTCCTGGTCGCCGTCGCCTACCGGGGGTGGTTCCGCCGCAGGACACCCCGCCTCGGGCCGGTCTGAGGATCGGACCAGCCGGCCCGGCCGACGAGCGGGACGAATGTCACCGGGAGCAGGTCTTCGACCTCGTTGCCTTCTCCGGTGCGGACGACCCGGAACAGGTTCTGGCCTGATCGACGGTCGCCGACCGGGACCACCAGCCGGCCGCCGATCCGCAACTGGGTGACCAGCGGCTCCGGGACGGACGGCGCAGCCGCCGCGACGGTGATCCCGTCGAAGGGAGCCCTTTCCGGACGGCCCGTGCTCCCGTCGCCCCGGACCACCTCGACCTGTCCGTACCCCAGGGAGTCCAGGCGACCCCGGGCCGTGGAGGCCAGGTCCGGGTCACGCTCCACGGTGACGACGGCAGCACCCATCTCGGCCAGCACCGCCGCGGCATAGCCCGAACCCGTGCCCACCTCGAGGATCCGGTCCCCGGGGGCCACGGCGAGCGCCTGTGCGGTGAAGGCGACGATGTAGGGCTGGGAGATCGTCTGGCCTCGACCGATGGGAAGTGCCCGATCCTCGTACGCCTGTCCGACCTGGGCGTCGTTCACGAACAGGTGCCGTGGGACCCGCTGCATGGCGGCGAGTACCCGGGGGTCGACGATGTCACGTCCGACCAGGTCCACCTCCACCATGCGCCGCCGGGCGTCGGCGTATCGGTCCGTTCCGAGATCCTGGCCCACCACACCATCGTCGCGCTGCTGCGCCAGGTGTGCCCGACTGAGCGGGCTGCCATGGATGCTGCCGCTGGCCTCGGGCTGGAGCGGCAACGCCCGGGCCCATTCCCGTGGTGTTGCCAGCCCGCTGAGTTCGTGCCCCGTCCTGACCGGCCGGGCCACCCTGGTCGGTTCCCGACCGGAGGCCTACCGCGTCAGATGCGCTCGTCGTTACGACGACGGCTGGTTCCCGGCCCGCTGTAGTAGATGCCGAAGCCGGGCTCGACCGGGTAGTCGAGGTCCGGGGGGTCACAGGTCGCCGACCGCCACCAGTCCAGCAGCCGGTCCTCCCGCTCGTAGTCGAACGGGTCCTCCAGCACCTGCTCGGCCAAACCGCCAGGCTCCAGCGGGTTGTCGGCCAGCCACCGGGCGGCCAGCCCCGTCGCCCGACGGGCCGGCACAAGGTCGCGGTAGCCGAGCACGTCCCGGGTGGCCGACAGGTCGAGGATGCGGTGGCCCGGTTCGGCCTGCATCATGAGCGGTCGGGCCGGGAGGGCCAGGTCGGTGGGCATCCCCACGATCTCCATCTCATGGCCCAACTCAGCGCAGATCAAGCCCACCCTCTGGGCCACCGTGAGAGCCTCCTCGTCACCCACGTTGAACACCCGGCCACCGGCTGCCGGCTGGTCCACGGCCAGCAGGACCGTGTGGGCTGCGTTCTCGCTGAACGACCGGGTTTCGGCGGCCAGGCCGCCGTCGGGCACGATGATGGCCGGCCGACGGTCGAGGACCCGTCGCACGATGCACCAGTCCAGCGGTGCGATCTGGCGGGGGCCGTAGACGAACGGGTAGCGCAGGTGGGTGGCCGAGGGCTGGTGTCCGAACAGGAGGTCCTCGGTGCGGGCCACCCTGTAGCTCTTGCCGTCGTCGTCCTCGGTGGATCGTGGGGCGTCCTCGGCGGTCGGGATCGGCAGGCCCGGGGGATCGAAGCGGGTCGGGTCGAAGTATCCCCGGTAGGCGGGCGTGCCGCCCACGCTCACGAACCGGTCACAGCGTCCGGACAGCACCTCGGCGATGGCCCTGAGGCGGCCATAGCAGGCCACCACGACGTCGAACGAGCGACCGGACAGGGTCTCGTCCACGGCTTCGGCTGAGAACGGGTTCCCGTGGAGGTGCTCGACATGGGCCACCTCTTCGACCTCGTGGCGTCCGGTGTGGAAGAGCGTGACGGTGAGCCCACGGTGTTCCAGCCCGTGCACGATGGCCGGCCCGGTGGGGCCGGTACCCCCGATGACGAGGGCGCGGGCGGAGGGGAGGGTGGACATGCCCATCGGACAGTAGGGGACACAGGGGCGGTAGGCGGACAGGTCACACGGGGCCCGTCCGGGGAATAGCCGGAACCGCTGGGCCTCCACCACCGGACTCCGATGCGGGCGCAGCCCTTCAGATGATGGCCTTCTCCAGGAACGGCTCGCCGCGCACGATTCGGCCGTGGCCCAGTTCGGTCAGGTCCAGGGTGCGGTACTCGCCGTAGGTGATGAGCTCGCTGAGTCCCCGGCCCACACCGGCGCTCTGCTGCAGGCCGTGGCCGCTGAAGCCGTTGCAGAAGTAGAAGTTGGGCACCGCCTCTGCTGGGCCGACCACGGCGTTGTGGTCCAGCGTGTTGTAGGCGTAGTGGCCGGCCCACGAGTGGGTCACGCCGATCCGTTCGAATGTCGGTATCCGATGCACCAGCGCCGGCCAGATGACCTCCTCCCACTGGTCGTGGCGCACCGCGAAGTCGTCAGGGTCCACGGCGACGTCGTCGACAGGGGGTGCACCGGCCACGTAGTGGGGCGGCTCGGTCCTGACGTGGACGCCCGTGGTGTCGATCGTCAGCGGGAGGGTCGGGCCGTCGAGAGCCTCCCGGCAGTCGAAGACGAAGGCGGCACGGATGCGGGGTTCCACGGGAAGCATCAGCCCGGCCATCTCCGCTATCCACCGGCCCCGTGGCCCGGCACAGTTCACGACCCGACCACAGGCCACCACCCCGCCGGACGCCAGATCCACGTGGCTGATCCGCCGCTCGTCGCCGTCGGCTCCGGCGAGGTGCAGGTCGACCACCCGGTCGGTCAGGTACTCGACGCCGTTGTGGCGGGCCCGCTGTTGGAAGCCCCGCATCAGCGAGTAGGCGTCCAGGGTGCCCTCGTGCCGCAGGCCCAGGCTTCCCCCCGCCAGGTCGTCGACGAACAGGTACGGAAACCGATCGGCCAGCTCGCCGGGGTTCAACAGTGCCACCTCGGCGCCGCATGAGCGCTGGACCTCGTGGTTTTCCCGCAGCACCCCCATGCCGTCGTCGCTGGCCAGGAACAGGTAGCCGGTGTCCCGGAACCCCAGGTCCGGTGATTCGCCCTCGACCTGGACGCGGTCGTGAAAGTCGGCAAGGAACTCCGTGGCGAACATCGACAGGCGGATGTTGACCGGCTCGGAGAACTGGTGGCGGATGCTGGCCTCGGACAGCGTGGTCGACGACTTCTGGTAGGTGGGGTCCGGCTCGACCACCAGGACCGTGCCGTCGTGGCCGGGGTCCTCGGACAGCCAGTAGGCCAGCGAGCTGCCCATCACCGCTCCGCCGACGATGACGGTGTCATAGAAGGTGCGGGCGGGGCCGCTCACTGCACGTAGCCCTGCCGGTGGTCGCGGATCACGGCCTCGGGGTCCCGCTCGTCCGGGTCGCCGAAGCCGCCGCCGCCCGGCAGCTCCAGTATGAGGGTGCGGCCCTCGGGGACCGCCTGCTTCCCCTTGGCGTCGAACGGGGTGCCGTCGTCGAGGTACACCCGTCCCGGAGCCCCGTCGCCGCCTCCGTGGCGACCCCGGGCAGGGTTCTCGACCCGGTCGAACATACAGGAGAAGGCAAACTCGTAACCCTCGGTCGGGCCCAGCTCGATGACCTGGCCCAACCCACCCCGCTGGCGACCCGGCCCGCCGGAGTCGGGGCGCAGCTCCTTGCGCCACACGACGATTGGTCCGGCCTGCTCGGTGGCCTCGGCCGGCATGGTGCGAACGCCACTGGGGAATGCCGTGGCGTTGAGGCCGTCCAGCGAGGGTCGGGCCCCGGTGCCACCGCTGTTGAACATGAGGATCTCCCGGGGCGGCAACCCAGAAGCCGGGTCGGTGGCACGGGCGCTGACCTGGAAGTTCCACAGGGCACCGGCCCCCTCTGCCGGTACCACGTCGGGCAGCGTGTCGGCGATGGCACCCAGGCACAGGTCGGTCACGAAGTGGCCGATGACGTGGCGAACGGCCACCGGCTCCGGGTGCTTTGCGTTGAGGATGCAGCCCTCCGGGGCGCTGACCGTAAAGGCGGCCAGCGAGGCGTGGTTGGACGGCATCTCGGGAGCGAGGGCTACGAGCATGGCATAGGAGAAGTAGGCGTGGGCGTAGGTCAGCGGCACGTTCACGCCGTGGGAGCAGGTGGGCGACGTGCCGGCGAAGTCGGCGTGGGCGCCGTCGGCGGTGACGGTCATGGTGACCACCAGGTCGACCGAGTCGTTGTACCCGTCCACCCGCATCTCGTTGGCGTAGGTTCCCGCCGGTAGTGTCCGGAGGCATTCCCGGGTGGCGGCCGCCGTCCGGTCGAATATGAAGGCGGCCAGGTCGGCCAGGTCGGCCAGGTCGAACTCGTCGAGCATGGCGTGTAGGCGTCGGGCGCCGGTGTCGTTGCAGCCCGACAGCGAGTACAGGTCGCCCACCACCTGTCCGGCCTCCCGCACGTTGTGGCGCACGATGTTCAGCAGGTCCTCGTTGACGACGCCCCGCTCGGCGAACTTCATGATGGGGACGAACAGGCCCTCCTCGTACACCTCGGTGGCGTCCGGTCCGTAGCCGCGACCCCCCACGTCGACCACGTGGGCCGTGCAGGCGAAGAAGGCGATCAGGGAGCCGTTGCGGAATACCGGGTTGACCACGGTGAAGTCGTGGAGGTGCCCTGTGCCCTTCCACGGGTCGTTCGTGATGTAGGAGTCGCCCTCGTAGATGCGGTGGGGGCCGATGTCGTCGATGAAGTTGACGACGGCCGCCGCCATGGTGTTGACGTGGCCCGGGGTGCCGGTTACCGCCTGGGCGATCATCCGGCCCTCGGTGTCGTAGACGCCGGCCGAGAGGTCGCCGGCTTCCCGCACGCTGGTGGAAAAAGCGGTGCGCACGAGGGCCAGGGCCTGCTCCTCCACGATGGAGATGAGGCGGTTCCACATGACCTGGTGGCGAAGCTCGTTCATCGGGCGCCCTCCCGTCGGGTGAGCAGCAGGCAACCGTCGGCCTGGAGGACGGCCTGGCGGCTCGAGGACACCCAGGTGGTGGTCTGGGACTCGACAATGACCGCCGGCCCGGTCACCCGGTCGCCGGGCGACAGGGCGTCGCGTTCCACCACCGCCGCCTCCACGACGGCGTCGGTTCCGGCGTCGTGGATGGCCCGGGTGCGCTCGACCGCCACCTCGCGGGCTGCCTCGATCCGTGTCACCCGCTCGACGGGGCGCTGCCGGGTGGCTACCCGTACCGACCAGCCGATGGCCTCTATCGCCAGCCCTGCGATGGCCCGACCGAAGAACTCCTCGTAGGCCTTCTCGAACCGGTTGGCCAGAAACTCCCCGCCCAGGTGGTCGAACGGGGCCGCGTCGAGGCGGACCGGAATCTCCCAACCCTGGCCGGCATAGCGCATGAACGCCCATCGTTCTGTCTCCAGCACCGGAGGGTCTCCAGCGTCGTCGCTGGCGGCCAGGGCTCCGGTGACGAAGTTGGTGGCCTCCTCGGCCAACTCGGCCAGCATCCTGTTGGCGGACCGGTGGTCGAACTCGGCGGTCATGGCGTGGTGGCTGCGTAGGGCCTCATAGGCGAACGGGGCCCGCAGGAATCCGATAGCCGAGCCCACGCTGGCTCCCGGCGGGACCAGCAACTCGTCCACGGCCAACTTGTCGCACAGCCGACCGGCGTGGAGCGGGGCACCACCGCCGAAGGCGATCATCGTGTACCTCGCCACGTCCTTGCCGTTCTCCACCGCGTGGACCCGGGCCGCGTTGGCCATGTTCTCGTCGACCACCTCGACCACGCCGGCTGCCGCCTCGTCGGTGTCGAGGCCCAGGAGGTCGGCCACGTCGGAATCCAGGGCGCCACGCGCAGCGTCGTCGGACAGATCGATCCCCGGTGCTCCGAACGTGTCTGCCGACAGGCGACCCAGGACCAGGTTGGCGTCGGTCACGGTGGGTCGGATGCCACCCAGCCCGTAGGAGGCGGGCCCGGGTTCGGACCCGGCGCTGAGCGGCCCGACGCGGATCTGCCCGAGCACGTCGACCCCGGCTATGGAGCCTCCACCCGCTCCGATCTCGATCATCTCGATCACCGGGATGGAGATGGGCATTCCGCTGCCCTTGGTGAACCGGTGGGTGCGGGCCACCTCGAAGGTCTTGGCCGTGCTCGGGGCGTGGTCCTCGATGAGGCAGATCTTGGCCGTCGTACCGCCCATGTCGTAGGAGAGCACGGAGTCCAGGCCGTGACGGGCTGCTATATCGGCGGCAAAGATGGCGCCCCCGGCCGGACCGGACTCGATGAGACGCACCGGGAACCGCACGGCGCTGTCCACGCTCATGAGCCCGCCGCCGGAGTGGATCAGATAGACGGGGCAGCGGGCACCCAAAGCCTGCAGTTGCCCGTCGAGCTCCCGGAGGTAGGAGGCCATGAGGGGTTGCACATAGGCGTTGGCGCACACCGTGTTGAACCGTTCGAACTCCCGCATCTGGGGCGAGACCTCTGAGCTGATCGACACCGCCACGTCGGGGAGGCGTTCCAGCAGCAGGTCGCGGAACAGCCGTTCGTGGGTGCCGTCCACATAGGCGTGTATGAAGCCGATGGCCACCGCCTCGTAGGCCTCGTCGTCGGGGCGGTCGGCCAGGTGCTCGACGAGCGCCCGGGCCTCAGCCTCGTCGAACGGTCGCAGCACACGCCCGTCGACGCCGATGCGTTCGGCCAGGACATGGCGGTCCCTGCGCTCGATGAGGGGAGCGGGGAGCACGAGGTTCAGGTCGTACTGCTCGAAGCGGCTCTCGGTGCGCATCTCGATGGTGTCGCGGAAGCCGGCGGTGGTCACCAGCGCCGTCCGGGCGCCGGTGCGACCGATCAGTGCGTTGGTGGCCAGCGTCGTGCCGTGGATGAAGGCCTCAAGGTCGGCCAGGTCGGCGCCGGCCTCGGCGACCACCGACCGCACGCCGTCAAGGATGCCCCGCTCGGGAGCGTCGTAGGTGGTGAGGACCTTCGTCGAGAACATCCCAGAGCCGGTCTCCAGCACCACGTCGGTGAACGTGCCGCCGACGTCGGCCCCGATTCGCATGGTTCCGCCGGCCATCCCGTCGGGCCTCAGTCGTCCCGGCCGAGCACGTCGGCGAGGCTGGGGAAGTCGCTGGGCGGCATTATGTCGACGGTCGCCGACCGCTGCTGGGAGAGCATCCCGCCGTCGACCTTGATCACGTCGCCGGTGATGTAGGCGGCATCGGGGGAGGCCAGGAACAGTGCCGGGCCCGCCATGTCGTCCGGGTCGCCGGGGCGTCCCAGGGGGATGTTCTCGCCGCGCAGGCGGCGGGCGTCGGCGTCCATGCCCTCGGTGTCGATGGAGCCGGGCATCAGGGCGCACACCCGGATGCCGTAGGGCCCCAGGTCCAGCGCCATGGCCCTGGTGAGGGCCTCGATGCCGCCCTTGGAGGCGTCGTAGGCGGTGAACGCCCGGTGGGCCCGGGTAGCGCCGCCCGACGACATGTTGATGATCACGCCGGAGCCGGCGGCCGCCATGATCCGTGCCGCCCGATGCGAGCAGAGGAAGTGGCCGGTGAGGTTGACGTCGATGATGCGCCGCCACCAGGCCTCGTCGGCCTCGAAGAAGTGGAGCATCGGGCTGATGATGCCGGCATTGTTGACGAGCACGTCGACGGTGCCAAAGGCCTCCAGCGTGGCATCGAACATGGACCCGACCTGACCGCTGTCCGACACATCGGCAACGGCACCGATGGCAGTGCCGCCGGCGTCCGAGATGGCGCCGACGACGGCGTCGACCCGGTCGGAATCGATGTCGTTGACCGTCACGTGGGCGCCTGCGCCTGCGAACCGTTCGGCGATGGCCTGCCCGATGCCCTTGCCGGCTCCGGTGACGACGACGACCTGGCCCTCGTGACTTCCTGACATGTCCTTCACCCTCCGGCGGCCGATCGAGGAGGCCCGCCCGTACGCGGGAGGCTACCGGTGACCGGTAGAAGGCGCCGGACCGGAGTCGGTTCAGACGTCGCCGAAGAAGCGGGTGAACGAGTCGACGACCAGGTCGGCCCCGGTGTCATCCACATCCAGATGTGTGACGAAGCGCATGGTCGGTGCCCAGAAGGTGGCGAGGATCCCGTCGGCCACGAGATGGTCGACCAGGGCGTTGTGGACCTCGGCCGGCGGCGTGATCCACAGCATGTTCGTGGCGTGCACTACGTCGAGCCCATCGATGCCGGACAATCCGTCAGCGATGCGACCGGCCCGCTCGTGGTCATCGGCCAGACGTACGACGTGGTTGTCCACCGCGTACAAGCCGGCGGCCGCCAGGTGCCCGACCTGGCGCATGCCTCCGCCCAGCATCTTGCGGAGCCGGTGGGCCCGACCGATCGACGCCCGGTCGCCGACGAGCACCGTTCCGACCGGGGCCCCCAGGCCCTTGGACAGGCACAGCGACACGGTGTCGGCGTGGGCGGCGAAGGCATCGATGCCTACTCCAGCCGCGGTGGCCGCGTTGAACAGGCGGGCCCCGTCGAGATGGACGGCCAGCCCGCACCCACGGGCCGCCGAAGCCAGGGACGCCACGTGGTCGACGGACTGGACGTGGCCGTTCACCGTGTTCTCGAGGCTCAGCAGCGTGGTGACCGGGTGGTGCTGGTCGGGCTCCTTGACTGCGGCCCGCACGTCGTCAGCGGTGAAGTGGTTGGTCTCGTCGACCTCTATCGGCCATGGGATGGCGCTGCCCAGGGCTGCCGTTCCGCCCGCCTCGTTGATCAGCACGTGCGAGGTACGCCCGATCAGGTACTCATCGCCACGCTGGCAGTGGCTGAGCACAGCGGCCAGGTTGGACTGGGTGCCCGAGGAGAAGAAGAGGCCGCCTTCCTTGCCCGCCATGTCGGCTACCCGGTCCTGGAGGGCTCGGACCGTGGGGTCCTCGTCGTAGACGTCGTCGCCCACCTCGGCTGAGGCCATGGCCTCGCGCATTTCGGGCGTGGCTCGAGTGATCGTGTCGCTACGGAGATCTGCGCGGATGCCGGTCGCGGGGAGCGACTGGTCGGGAGAGGTCGGCGAGGAGGACATCGGCGCAGGATACGTGTCCGATGTGTCACGATCCCCGTCCAGCGATGAGCGAGGTGTGACGAGCATGGGAGGCCAGCCGGAGCCGCTGCTGCCCGATGGGGTGGTGGCACCGATCCTGACGCCGTTCGAGGCCGACCTTTCGGTCTCCCACGACCGGTTGGTGGCCCATGCGCAGAGGGTGCTCGACGAGGGATGCGTGGGCCTGGCCGTGTTCGGCACGACGGGGGAGGCCCTGTCCGTTGCCACCCGCGAACGCGAGGCGGCCCTCGAGGCCCTGGTCGCCGGCGGCATCGACCCCGGCGTGATGATCGTGGGTACAGGGGTGACCAACCTGCCGGGCACGGTGCACCTGACCCGCCATGCCATGGAGCTGGGCTGCCGGGCCTGCCTGGTGCTCCCGCCCTTCTACTTCAAGGATCCGGATCCCGAGGGCCTGTTCCGCCACTTCGCCGGCCTGGTGGAGCGGATCGGCGACGACCGGCTGCGGATCATGCTCTACCACATCCCCCAGGTGGCCGGCGTGGGCCTCCCAGTCCCGCTGGTAGCCCGTCTGCGCGCCGAGTTCCCTGAGGTCGTCGTGGCCATCAAGGACTCGTCTGGCGACTGGGCCAACACCGGGGCGCTCTTCGGCATCGACGGCCTCACCGTCTACCCGGGGGCCGAAATGCCCCTGCTCGACGCCCTGAACCGCGGCGGGCCGGGTTGCATAACGGCCACGGCCAACGTCAACGCCGGGCCGGTGGCAGAGGTGATCCGCCTACACGTCTCCGGTGGCCGACCGGCGGCCGAGGCGGCCATGGAGGGGGTGCGGGCCTTCCGCCTGCTCATGCAGGAGTACCCGGCCATCCCCACCCAGAAGCGTCTCCTGGCCCTGAGGCTGGACGACCCGATCTGGGCGACGGTGAGGCCGCCGTTCCTGCCCGCGGACGAGGCGGTCGGGATCAGGTTGGAGGAGCGCATAGCCGAACTCTGAGCGGCATCGGAGGAACTCCGGCACGGGCGTGTGATGCTGTCGGGATGCGAACGGATGACAACGAGGAACGCATAGGCCTCTTCCTCGACTACGAGAACCTCGCCATCGGTGCCCGTCAGGACCTGGGCATGAACCGCTTCGACTTCGGACCCATAGCCCGGGCCATGGCCGAGCGGGGAAGGGTCGTCTACCGGCGGGCCTATGCGGACTGGTCGGGCTTCGACGAGGACAGGCGCCATCTCACCCGCCACCAGGTCGAGCTGATCGAGATTCCGCAGCGCATGGGGACCAGCCGCAAGAACTCGGCCGACATCAAGATGGTCGTCGACGCCCTGGAGCTGGCCTTCGAGCGCGAGCACGTCACCACGATCGTCATCTGCACCGGCGACAGCGACTTCACGCCCCTGGTGCAGAAGCTCCGAGAGCTTGACCGGCGTGTCATAGGCATCGGCGTCCGGGACTCCACGTCGAAGCTGCTCCCGCCGGCGTGCGACGAGTTCATCTACTACGACAGCCTGGAGGGCGTGGAGGCCAGCATCGCCGCCAGCAGGGCACCGAAGGCCTCCCGGGCTGTCGATGCGGACGACGAGGCCCCCGTCGAGGCACCGCCGTTGGACGAACTGGTGATCTCCACCCTGGTCGGCATGCAGGGCTCCAGCGAGGACGTGCGCGCGTCGACGTTGAAGCGGGCCATCACCCGCATCGACCCGACGTTCAACGAGTCCGACCACGGTTTCCGGGGGTTCACCGAGCTGCTCCGGCACCTCGCCGATCGCAAGGTCGTCGAGCTGTCCGGGCCGAAGCGTGACCCGGAGGTGGACCTGGTGACCGGCGACGGGCCAGGCCAGGCGGCCTTCGAGTTGCTGGTGACCGTGGTGGCCGACAAGGCAGGGAAGAAGGGTGCGGCCCTGTCCGGCCTCAAGACCGAGATGAGCCGCCGGGACGATGGCTTCAACGAGCGTGCGCTGGGCTACGGCGGCTTCCTGCAGTTCTGCAAGGCGGCGGCGGCCCGTGACCTGGTTGCCATGGCGTGGGACGACGCGCGGGGTGACTACCTGCTTTCGCCGGCTGGCTAAGCCTCCTGGAGTCATTCTGCTGGACTGACCGCCATCGGGCCGCGGCTCAACTCGGGCTGAAGGCGAGGTTCAGGGGCCGGCGCACGTAGTTTCCGGTGGCGTACTCCATGGCGTCGGCGTCGACCACGTAGTCGGGGCAACGGGCCAGCAGTTCATCGAGGACCACCCGGCCCTGTAGTCGGGCCGCTGCTGCGCCCAGGCAGTGGTGGGCTCCGTAGCCGAGGCTCAGGATCCTGGTCGGCCCGCGCCCCACGTCCAGAGCCTCCGCGTCGTCACCGAACTCCCTGTGGTCGCGGTTGGCTGCTGCGTAGCCGAGCAGGACCTTTGCACCCGTGGGGATGGTCGTGCCGTGTAGGCGGACGTCCCGCGTGGTGGTGCGGGCCAGGTTCTGGACGGGGCTAGTGAGGCGCAGCAGTTCCTCGACGGCCGCCGTGACCATCGTCGGGTCGTCGGCCAGGCGTCGTCGCTGGTCGGGGTGGTCGTGGAGGAGCACGGCCGAGCCGCCCAGCAGGCCCGTGGTGGTGTCGTTGCCACCGGTGACCATGGTGAAGGCGAACCCGAGGATCCACAGGATCGACACCTGGTCGGCGCCCATGGCGACCAGACGGGAGACCATGTCGTCGCCCGGGTCGGTGCGGCGTCGTTCGATCAGCTCGCCGAAGTAGCCGAGCAGGTCGGCGATTCCCGATTCGGGACCGTCGGTGTTGCCCTGGGCGGCGGCTGCCACGATCTGCTCTGTCCACCCGTCGAACAGCGGGCGGTCCTCGGGCGGTACCCCCAGGTAGTGGGCTACGACGAAGCTGGGGAGCGGCTTGAAGAGGGAGGCGACGATGTCGCCGCCACCATCGGAGCGGAGTCGCTCCAGGCGCTCGACCACGAATGCGCGGACGTCGGGCTCGATGTCGGACACCTGCCGGGGAGTGAACCCGTTGCCGACCAGGCGACGGAAGGCCGTGTGCTCGGGCGGGTCCAGGAAGACGATCGGGGTGGCGTCGCCCATGTCGAGGCCGGTGCCCGCATCGACGGTCAGCCCGCTGGCAGACGAGAAGGTGGCCGTGTCGCGCACGGCGTCGTACACGTCGGCGAACCGGGACAGGAACCAGAAGTCGCCGTCGACGACGTGGTGGACCGGGTCGTGGTCGCGTAGGTCCCGGTACATGGGGAACGGATCACGCCAGGCCTCGCCGGAACGCAGTTCGAACAGGGCCGGGCGCACGGTCATCGTCAACCGGCCTTGGGTAGCACTATGAAGGCGATGGCCACGTAGTGCAGGACCGCGGCGGCCACCGTGCAGGCGTGGAACACCTCGTGGAAGCCGAACGTCTCGGGCCACGGGTCGGGTGTCCGGAAGGCGTAGACGACTGCACCCGCGGTGTACAGCAGCCCGCCGAGCAGCAACAGGACGAAACCGGCTACCCCCAGGTGGTGCCAGGCGTCTGCAACCACCGGCAGCAGGCACCACCCGACCACCAGGTAGGGGATGGCCACCACCGGCTTCGGCGCCCGGGTGAACCGCAGGCGGAACCAGATGCCGACCGCTGCACCGCCCCACACCATGGGAAGTACCAACCTGGCCGCCCACGGAGACAGGGCGAAGGCGGCCACAGGGGTGTAGCTGGCCGCGATGGCGATGAAGATCGTGGCATGGTCGAGCCGTTGCATGAGTCGCTCGCTCCGCTCGCCCCACGGGATGCGGTGGAAGAGCGCCGATACGCCGAACAGGGCTACGACTGCCAGCGAGTAGAGGGCGATGATGAACCGGGGCCCGACCCCGGGTGCCCGCACGATCATGATCGGCGCCAGGGTCAGCGAGGCCACGAACGCCATCCGGTGCGACACCCCTCGGAACCGGGGCTTGGCGGGAGCGGCGGTCGTGACCACGATCGGCCACCCTACGGGGCGCGTCCGGTGGGCCGGGTCGGGCAGAATCGGGGATCGCCGTGGTGGGCACGGCCGGAGGGCGCATGTCTGATCGCTACGACTTCGTGATCGTCGGTGGTGGGTCCGCGGGCTGTGCGTTGGCCAACCGCCTCAGCGCCGATCCATCCAACCGGGTCCTCGTGCTCGAGGCCGGGCGCCGCGACTGGAAGGTCGACGTGGTCATACACATGCCGGCCGCCCTGTCGATGGGCATAGGCAACCGTTTCTACGACTGGATGTACGAATCCGAGCCCGAGCCCGAGATGGCGGGTCGCCGGGTGTACCACGCCCGGGGCAAGGTGCTGGGCGGGTCGTCGAGCATCAACGGGATGATCTTCCAGCGGGGCAACCCGATGGACTACGACCGCTGGGCTGCCACACCGGGCTGTGGGGCGTGGGACTGGGCCCACTGCCTCCCGTACTTCAAGCGTCTGGAGACGTGCATCGCTGGGGCCGACGACTGGCGGGGCGGCGAGGGGCCGCTGAAGCTGGAGCGGGGTCCGGCAACCAGCCCGCTGTTCGAGGCATTCTTCGAGGCTGTGCGGCAGGCCGGCCACCCGATGACCAGCGACGTCAATGGCTACCGCCAGGAGGGCTTCAACGCCTTCGACCGCAACGTCTACCGGGGCCGGCGCCTCTCGGCTGCCCGGGCCTACCTGCATCCTGTCCTGCACCGGAAGAACCTGGACCTGGTCACGAAGGCGCACGCCACCCGGCTCGTCATGGATGGCACCCGGGTGACAGGCGTGGAGTACCAGCGGCGGGGGCGGCGCCACGTGGCCACCGCCGCCGAGGTGGTCTCGTGTGGTGGTGCCATCAACACTCCGCAACTGCTGCAGCTCTCGGGCATCGGACCGGCCGGGGTGCTGCGAGATGCCGGGGTCACGCCGGTCGTGGACCTGCCGGGCGTGGGCGAGAACCTCCAGGACCACCTTGAGGTATACGTGCAGTACGCCTGCAACGAGCCTGTTTCGCTGGCCCCGAACCTGGCGAACTGGCGTAGGCCGTGGATCGGCCTGCAGTGGCTGTTCCGACGTGGGCCCGGGGCGTCGAACCACTTCGAGGCGGGCGGGTTCCTGCGCAGCAACGACGACGTGCCATGGCCGAACCTGATGTTCCACTTCCTGCCCGTAGCCGTCCGCTACGACGGGTCAGTGCCGGCGGCCGGGCACGGCTACCAGTTCCACATCGGGCCCATGTTCTCCAACAGCCGCGGGTGGGTCCGGATCCAGAGCGACGACCCGTTCCAGAAGCCGAGGATGCTGTTCAACTACCTGTCGACGGTGGAGGACCGCCGGGAGTGGGCCGAGGCGATTGCCGTCGCCCGCAACATCATGGGACAGCCGGCCTTCGACCGCTACAACGGCGGCGAGATCTCGCCCGGACCCGACGTGAATGGCGACGAGGCGGTGCTGGAGTGGGTGCGTGCCGATGCCGAGACCGCGCTTCACCCGTCCTGTACGGCCCGCATGGGCACCGATCCGATGGGCGTGGTCGACCCGTCCACCATGCGAGTCCACGGCGTACAGGGCCTGCGGGTGGTGGACGCCTCGGTGATGCCGACGCTCACCAACGGCAACATCTACGCCCCGGTGATGATGATCGCCGAGAAGTCTGCTGACCTGATCCTCGGAAACGCGCCGCTGCCGGCCAGCGACGCCCCGCAGTACCGGCACGGCGAGTCGGAACCCGACTGGTAGGGCCGGTCGGGGCGACAGGAGGGGATCGTGGGACTGCAGATAGGGCTCGGGTCGAGGATCCGGAAGTCGCCGTTCTTCGACGCCCTGGTCCGCCACGGGCTGACGCACGTCAGCGTCTACAACCACATGTACATGCCCGGGTCGTTCGGCGATCCCGACGAGGAGTACAGGGCGCTCGTCGAACGAGTCTCGCTGTGGGATGTGGCAGCTCAACGCCAGGTTGAGGTGGTCGGGCCGGACGCCTTCACCCTCTGCCAGTACGTGTCGGCCCGTGACCTTCGGGGCATGGCCGTCGGCCGGGTGCGGTACGCCCCCATGTGCGACCACGACGGGATCCTCATCAACGACCCGATGGTGTTGAAGCTGGCCGAGGACCGGTTTTGGATCTCGATAGCCGACAGCGACGTATTGCTGTGGTGTCAGGCGGTGGCGGTCGAGCGGGGCCTGGACTGCCGGGTGTTCGAGCCGGACGTCTCACCGTTGGCCGTCCAGGGTCCACGTGCCGATGACACCATGGCCGATTTGTTGGGCGACTGGGTGGGCGACGTGCCGTTCTTCGGGTTCGTCGAGACCAGTCACGACGGCATCCCGTTTGTACTGTGCCGATCCGGGTGGAGCGGTCAGGGAGGGTTCGAGTTGTTCCTGCAGGATGGGTCCCGTGGGCTGGACCTGTGGGACGCTGTGTGGGCGGCGGGGGAGAAGTATGGGATCCACCCGGGCGGGCCGACGCTGAACGAACGGATCGAGAGCGACCTGTTCTCCTACCGGGCTGACTGCGGAGCGGGGGCGTCGCCGCTGGAGGTCGGCCTGGAGAAGTTCCTTTCGCTGGACCGCGACGACGAGTTCATCGGCCACGCGGCCCTGTTGGCCGAGCGGTCACGGGGGCCGGCTCGGCGGCTGGTGAAGGCCATGCTGTCAGGGGAGCGGCTGCTGGCGACCAGCGAGTCGCCCTGGCCGGCCTACGGCCCGGACGGCTCGCCCTGTGGCGAGGTTCGGGTGGCCGTCTGGTCGCCGAGGCATGACTCCAACCTCTGCCTGGCGCTGGTGTCGGCTGAGGTGGCGGGAGGGCCCTTTTCGACAGTGGCCCCAACGGGAGAGGCCCTCCAGGCCACCCACCACCACTTCTTCGCCGAGTAGACGAGGTGACAGACTCCGGACATGAGCGCGGCTGCAGAGATCCGAGAGCGTGGCTACACCGTGCTCGAGGGGGCACTCGACTCAGACACGCTCGCCCGGTTCCGGGTGGAGCTTCAGCCGTTCCTGGACGATGGGCCACTCGGGCGCAACGACTTCGAGGGGTACTCCTCCAAGCGGGTCTACGCCCTCCTTGCCAAGACGCCGACCGTGGCCGACCTGGTCGAGCACCCGGACGTGCTGGGCATGGTCGACGAGTTCCTCATGCCCAACTACCTGCTGACGTCGTGCCTGGCCATCGACGTGCACCCTGGTGAGACCCGCCAGTCGTTCCACTTCGACGACGGTGGTGTGAACCAGCCTCGGCCCCGCCGTCCGGCCGGCATCTCCACGATCTGGGCCATCGACGACTTCACCGATGACAACGGCGCCACCGAGGTCATCCCGGGCAGCCACCTGTGGGGCGACAAACGTCCCGACCCTGAGAGCGCCGAGGTCGTCAGGGTCACTATGTCGGCCGGGTCCGTGGTCGTGTTCGCCGGCACGCTCTGGCACCGTGGCGGCGCCAACCACAGCGACGCCAACCGGCTCGGCATCACCCCGCAATACTGCGAACCGTGGGCACGCCAACTCGAGAACATGATCCTGGCCGTCGGCCCGAAGGCAAGGGACTACTCCGACCGCATCAAGGCCATGCTCGGCTACAGCATCACGCCGCCGTTCATGGGCTACGTCGATGGACGTCACCCGATGAAGTACCTCGACGACGACTTCAACCCGGACAGCACCGGTGACGGCGCACGATCACGGGTCTTCTGGGACGACGAGTACCGGTTCCGGCCCGCAGACGCCACTGACGGCACCTGACCGCAGCGCCCCACGGCGCCACAAGGGTTAGTGCGTGTGCTTCAGCACCGCCCGTACGGCGTCCTCGTCGCCGTCGCGGTGCAGCAGCGCCATGGCCCGGTCGACCTCGTCCAGGCCCAGCACGGCACCCAGCAGGGGGCCGGTCGGGAACCCGCCCCCGTTCAGGATCCGGGCCGCCTCGTCCACCGAGGCAGCGTCCCCACCGGCCCCACCCATCACCGTCAGGCCCTTCATCACGACCGTGTCGGATACCACCGACACGGCCTGACGGTCTTTCAGTCCGGCCCAGATGACCGTGCCGCGGTGGTGCACCATGTCGAAGCACAGCCCGGGCGTGATCGGGGCGCTCGCCAGGTCCACGGCCAGGCTGGCCCCGAACCCGCCGGTCAGGTCCATTACCGCCGCCACCGGATCGTCGACCGTCACGTCGACCGTCACGTCGGCTCCCACCTCGGTGGCTACGGCCAGGCGTTCGGCGTCGTCGGCGGTGCCGGTCACGATCACGGTGCCGGCCCCCAGCGACCTCGCGTACGCCGCACACGTCAGGCCCATGTGCCCGGGCCCCTGGATGACGATCGACTGGCCCGCCTGGAACCCGGCCCGCCCCAGCCACGACACCATGTTGGACAGCGGCTCGAATAGCGTCAACTCCTCGGCCGACACCTCGTCGGTAAGCGGGGCCAGGTGGGTGCCGGGTAGCACCGCCATGTACTCGCCGTAGCCGCCCCACAGGCCGGCTCCCTCGTCCAGGCCGAACGAGTAGCCGTAGCACCGCACGCCGAACGGGTTGCCCTCGTACGGCGGCCCGTACCACACGATGTCTACCGCCACCCGGTCGCCGACCTCGACACCCAGGTCGGCGTCGTTCGCGAGGGCGTGTACCCGTCCCACGATCTCGTGGCCCGGGACCACCGGCGACACTTCGCCCGGTACGTGCTGGTGCCCGGCCAACTGCGCCACGTCGCTGTGGCACAGCCCGACGGCCTCCACGGCCAGCACCGCACCGCCCGGCGGAGGTGTCGGCACCGCGAAGTCGTCACGCAGCGCCCACGTGCCGTCACCGTGGAACACCACGGCCCTGCATGTGTCGGACATGGTCCCTACGCCCTCATCCGGCGGATCGCTGAGCGGTTCCTACAGCCGTTGGATCAACGTGCCGGTACCCAGCCCACCACCGCAGCACATGGTCACCACGGCGTACTCGCCGCCGGTGCGCTGCAGCTCGTGCACGGCCTTGGTGGTCAGGATGGCACCGGTGCCACCCAACGGGTGGCCCAGGGCGATGGCGCCGCCGTTCGGGTTGACGGTCTCCATGTCTGGCGAGAGCTCCTTCTCCCACGCCAGCACCACTGAGGCGAATGCCTCGTTGATCTCGACCACGTCGATGTCTTCCATCGTCAGGTCGTTGTCGGCCAGCAGCTTCTGCGTGGCTCCGATCGGACCGGTCAGCATTAGCTCCGGGTCCGAACCCACCAGGCACGAGTCGACGATCCGGGCGATGGGCTCGACGCCGAGGGCGGCGGCCTTCTCTGCGGTCATGAGCAGCAACGCACCGGCACCGTCGGAGATCTGCGACGAGGTGCCGGCCGTGTGCACGCCGTTCTCCCGACCCGTCGGCTTCAGGTTGGCCAGCGACTCCAGGGTCGTGTCCCTCAGGCCCTCGTCCCGGCTGACGGTGGTCGTCCCACCGGTCGGCCTGCCGTCATCGTCCAGCACGGGGGCTTCGACGGCCACAATCTGGGTGGCGTAGCGGTCCTCGTCCCACGCCCGGGCCGCCCTGGCCTGGGACTGCACGCCGAATGCGTCCGTGTCGGCCCGGGTGATGCCCCACTGGTCGGCGATGCGCTCGGAGCCCTCGAACTGCGACGTGAACTCGAAGTGCTCGTAGTAGTTGCGGTTCACCGGGGCACCCGAGTCAGGGTCCTTCGGACGCGTGGCTCCGAACCCGACCCGGCTCATCAACTCCACGCCACAGCCCACGGCGGCGTCGACTACGCCCGACGCCACGAGGGCGTAGGCCATGTTGGTGGCCTGCTGCGACGACCCGCACTGGGCGTCGACAGTGGTGGCCGGCACCTCCAGGGGCAGGCCGGCGGTCAGCCACGCCGTGCGGGTCACGTTCATGGACTGCATGCCGACCTGGCCGACACAGCCGCCTACCACCTGGCCGACCTCCAACGGGTCGATCCCTGTTCGGTCGAACAGCGCCTTCTGGACGGTGCCCAGCACGTCGACGCTGTGGCAGGTCGATAGGCCCCCGTTGCGACGCCCAACCGGTGTCCTCACGGCATCGACGATCACGACATCTCGCATGTTGCTCTCCTGGTTCTCGAGTTCCGGGTTGGGTCGGCGGTCCCGCTGGCCGCCGGGTGGTCGGGTGGTCGGGTCGAACGGTCGGGCTCAGATGGGCAGGTCGCCGGTGGCCCGGGCCGTGGACCCAGTATCGGTCCAGGCGGCGATGGATCGCTGGGCGATCCGCATCTGGTGCACTTCGTCGGCGCCGTCGGCGAACCGGGCCCAGCGGGCCTGCTGGAACATGTGGGCCAGCGGCGTGTCGGTCGAGTAGCCGAGCGCTCCGTGCACCTGGATTGACCGGTCGATGATCCGGTTCAGGCTGTTGGCCACGAAGTGCTTCGCCATCGACACCTCCGACTTGAAGTCCTCGCCCCGGTCGATCTTGTAGGCGGCGTGCAGCACCATCAGCTTCGACTGGTAGAGCTCCATCGTCGAGTCGGCGATCATCCACTGGATGCCCTGCTTCTCGGCCAGCAGCGACCCGTGGCTGAAGCGGTTCAGAGAGCGCTCCACCATCATGTCCAGCGCCATCTCGGCCTGGGCGATCCAGCGCATGCAGTGGGCCAGGCGGGCCGGCCCCAGCCGGTACTGGCCCAGCAGGTGCCCCTGGCCCCGGCCGCCCAGCATCTGATCGTCGTGCAGCCGCAGGTCCTCGATGAGGATCTCCGAGTGCCCTGTCGAGCCGTGCATCGTCTCGATCTGGCGAACCTCGGTCCACCCGTCTGACGGGATGTCCACGAGGAACGCCGAGTTGGCCGCCTGGGGTATCTCCGGGTTCTCCTCGGTGCGGCACACCAGGATGGCGAACTTCGCCCTGTGGGCGTTTGAGATGAACCACTTGTGGCCGTTGATGACCCACTCGTCGCCGTCCGTGTACGCGCTGGTACGGATGAGCGTCGGATCCGAGCCGGCCACCTCCGGTTCGGTCATGGCGAAGCACGACCACGTGGTGCCCTCGCAGAGCGGTCGCAGGTACTTCTCCTTCT
>JAKURY010000013.1 GCA_022452145.1 Acidimicrobiales bacterium
GATTTGACCAGCACTCGGTCCTTGTCGTCGCCGTAGTCGCTGCTCCGCAACCACAGGGCTCCATCGTCCTCGTAGGTCGCCCCGGCCCACTGCAGATCGGCAAGCGTGTCCTCCACGGCGCCCGACTCGACCATGGAGCGTTCACTGAACCAAGCGTCGAACCCGATGCCCAGAGACTCGAGGACTGCTCGCTGGTCGGCCACGGCCCGCTCCCTACCCCATTCAACCGGGTCGGCACCGGAGGGCATCTCGGTCGCCCAGTCGGCCACGTAGGCCCCCTGGTAGCCGGCCTCGGGGACGTCAGTACCGGCGGCCAGGGCGGCCAACGAGTCGGCGAAGAGACGCATCTGGGCGCCCCGGTCGTTGACGTAGAACTCGCGTGACACCGGATGGCCACACCTCTCCAAGAGGCGGGCTACTGAGTCGCCGAAGCAGGCGCCCCGGCCATGGCCGGCGTGGAGCGGTCCGGTGGGGTTGGCGCTGACGAACTCCACGATGATCGGCTGGTCGTGTCCGGTGGTGAAGCGCCCCCAGCCGTCGACCCCGGCGGTGACCACATCGGCCAATAGGTCGTGGAGCCAGGTGTGGGCAAGCCGGAAGTTGACGAAGCCCGGCCCAGCCACCTCCACCGCAGTGACGTGCGGCGGGGGTTCGGTGGTGAGCGCCTCGGCGAGGGCGGTGGCCAGTTCCCGGGGGTTGCGTCCCGCTGCTTTGGCGGTGGCTAATGCAGCGTTGGTGGACCAATCGCCGTGGTCGGGGTTGGACGGACGTTCTACCTGAACCACTCCGGGGTCCGGGGTCACCCCGAGTCGGGTCAAGACGGCTCGTACCGAGTCGATGAGGCTGTCGCGGACGTCCATGGTGTCGGCTCCGGAAGGCGGATGCGGCGCCGGGCGGCGGCAGCCCCGGTGCCAGCGATGCTACAGGAGGGGGTATCGGCCGGGCTCCGACTTCCCGTGCGGATCCGGCCGGGCGACCCGAGGGTCAATGGGCCAACTGCGAATAGTGTCGCGGCGTGAGGTCGCTCGGCGCACAGACTCTCGCTTCCACCGGCTCGTGAGCGCACGAGTCGTCGCCCTGCTCGTTGGGTCCATCGCAATCGGCTGCTCCGGTCCGGGTCCCTCGGCCGCCCCCACAACCACAACCGTTCCGCCGGAGGTGCTCAAGGTGGCGACCATCAACCTGTTGCACGGCCTCGAGTACGCCAGCGACTGCGCCCCCGCGACCGACCAGTGCGCTGCTCCGGCCCGACTTCGAGCCCTCTGGGCCCTGATCCAGGACGACCTGGGTTGTCCCGACGTGGTCGCCCTCCAGGAGGTCAGCCCCCGCCAGCAGGAACTGGTACCTGACACGCTCCTGGTCCTTTGCGAGGGGCGGTACCAACTGGTGGTCGACGACCGGGGCCTACCCGACCAGGAGATGATCCTGACCAACATCCCGGTTCTCGACGAGGCATACACCGAATTGGCCGGCGCTCCGATCTGGTCGGCCCACTGGGCCCGGTTGGGGACCGGGTTCGGACCGGTGGACGTGGTCGCTACGCACTTCGCCAGTGGCAGCTTCAACCTCGAGTGCGGGGAACCGGGGGTAATGGGCTGCAGCGAGGCGTGTGCTTTGGGCGACGACTACGGGGCTTGCCATCCCCGCCAGACACTGGCCCTGCTGGAGGGTCTCTCGACCGACGCGGTCCTACAATTGGTAGTAGGCGACCTGAACCGGCCGATCGGGGACTCCCGGATCACAACCCTTACCGACGCCGGATTTGTCGACGCCTACCTAGAGGCTGGCCGGCCAGAATGTGACCCGGAAACAGGCGAGGGATGTTCCTGCTGTGTCGAGGGTGGGCCACCCCTGGCCGGCCTGGACGACCCCGCCAAGCGGTTCACCGAGCGGATCGACTTCGTCCTGGCCCGGCCCGGACCGGGCTGTTCGCTAACCGTCGATCCCGGGACTACCAGACACTGGGCGGACCGACCACTGGACACCCCGGTGGAGGGCCTGTGGTGGGCCGCCGACCATGCAGGGGTGATGGCTGGTCTGTCGGTGACCTGCTAGTCAGACCCACCGAGAGACAGGGCCGATCAGTCAGGCCGTTGGAACTCAATGGCGCGGTCCACCCGGGCCACCTCAACCGTGTATTGGCTGTAAAAACGGTCGCGTCCCTCGCCCTGGGCCTCCCGGTGGTCCAAATCGGCCCTCCAGGCTGCGATGTCCTCCTCGGACCGCCAGTAGCACACCGTGATTCCGAAACCATCGAGCCCCCGGGCCGAGTACATGCCCAGGTAGCCGTCGTAGCCGCCGACCAGTTCGGCCATGCGGTCGGCGGTCTCGTCGTAGCCTTCGAGATCGCCGCTCAGTTGGGTCGTGAAGATCGTGGCGTAGTAGGGAGGATCCCCCACCGGGTCAGGCCCGGCTGCCGCTGAATGTGGCGGTGCCGAAGGCCCCCAGCTTGGCTTCGCCGCTGATCTCGTCGCCGTCGACGGTGGCCGTCGCCTCAATGGTGATGGGCATGGGCTGGGTCATATTGACCGTCCACGACAAGCTGTCGCCGTCCGCCGTGCCGTTCTCGAGTTCCATGCTGCCCTGTGGGCCCGACATGGTCCCGGTCAGCGTGTTGCCGTCTGTCGCTAGTTCAAGGGTGCCTGCTTGGGCGCCCATCGGGGTGTTTAGGGTCACGTTCCAGGTGCCGTCGGCGCTCATGACGCCCTCCGATCTCAGAGTGAATGGCTGGTGTGGGCCGCTCAACGTAGATGACTGTCAGAGGCCATGCCGAATTTAGGTCCCCCCTCTGGAGGCCAACCGGGCGTCTCGTCGCACCACCCCGGCGAGTACGCCAAGGACCACCACCCCCCCGAGGGCCTGGACCGGGGTGAGGTGCTGGTCGAGGATCAGCCAGGCTCCCAGGGCGGACAGCACCGGGATGGCCAGGGTTAGCAGACCCGCCACGCTGAGCGACACGTGGAGGTGTGCCCAGTTCATGAGGTAGTGGCCGGTTCCGGGGACGGCCAGCAGCACGAGGAGCCATGCGAACTGGCGACCGGACGGCACGGGGAGGACCGGCGTTCCTGCCTCGATCGCTGCGATGGGCAACACGGTGACGGCGCCGATGATCATGGCCACCGTTTGGAGGGTGAAGGTATCCACCGATGCTCGGATGTCCTTGACGACAACGAAGTAGGCGGAGAACAGGACCATGGCCAGCAGGGCTAGTAGGTCGCCGCGTGGGCTCCACACAGCCTCCGATGAGGCCCCCCACATGACAAGCACCACACCACCGATGGCCACCGCCGAGGCGCCGAACAGCCAGCCGGTGACCGTCTCCCGATAGCGGCGGGAAGCTACGGCCAGCAACAGGATGGGCTGGAGAGCACCGATGATGGTGGCGTTGGCGATCGTTGTGGTCCGGAGCGCGGTGAAAAACACCCCGATCTCCAGCCCGAGGAGCACCCCGGCCGGTACCACCAGGCGCACCGTCCGCCAGGTCAGGCGCCGACCGATCAGCAGGAACACCAGGCCATAGACACCAAACCCGATGAATTGGCGCCAAAAGGCAATCTGGATGCCCGGCATCTCCAGGCGGGCCACCATGATGTTCCCGGCCGACCAGCACACCACGGCTAGCGCCGCCGAAGCCCGACCGAGGCTGGCTTGGTCGCGAACTGGCCCAGTCATGGCGGCACCCTACGGGCCGGGTCGACCCCCGAGGCCGACCATGGTTAGCCGCCCTGTGCGCCGCCGGCCGACCTTGGCTAGTGTCGCGCAAAATGTGATCGCCCAGAGGAGGGTTTCCGTGCGAAAGATGCGACTCATTGGCGCCGTGCTCGCCCTGTCCGTTGTGGCAGCAGCCTGCAGTGACTCCGACAAAGAAAGGGTTAACGCCTCCTGGCCGGACAAAATCACCTTCGGTTTCGTGCCAAGCGCGGAGCAGGAGAAGCTCCAGGACAACGTCGACCCGATCATGGAGGTCCTCGAAGACGCTCTCGGCATCGAGGTCGAGGGTGTGGTGACCACCGACTACACCGGCCTGGTCACGGCAATGGGCACCGGTCAGGCGGACCTGGGTGCCTTCGGACCATTCGGCTATGTCCTAGCCCAACAGCAGTTCGGGAACATGGAGGTGCTGATCCAGGCCATCCGGTACGGCGCGGCGACCTACCACGGCCAGTGGATGACCAACGACCCGAGCATCTGCGACAGCCCGCCCCAGTCGGGCACTGCACTCGAAAACGGCGACGACGGCATCACCCAGGTGGGGGCGCTCGACGCGGTTGCCCTCCAGGTCGGCGTCTACTTCGGCGACTCGGGCAAGGCCCTCGGCGAAACCGTCGACGCCGGCGCGGTGTCGCCGGGTATGTCCTGCACTGCCGATCTGAGCAAGGTCGTTGGGAAGCGGGTCGCCTTCACCTCTGAGAGTTCGACATCGGGGTACATCTACCCGGCGCTCCAGCTCATCCGAGCTGGGATCGACCCCGAGACTGACATTGTTCCGATCTTCTCCGGTAGCCACGACGCTTCAGTCGCCGCGGTGTATAACGGCGACGCCGACATCGGCATCTCCTACGACGACGCGCGGCGGAGCATGCGTAAGACGAACCCGGACGTCGGCGACAAGGTGATCGTGTTCAACATCACCGGTGAGATCCCCAACGACGTCGTGGCAGCCAGTTCACTGCTGCCCGATTCGCTCCAGAACGCGGTCTACAACGCCATCTCGGCCTATCTGATGACCGACGAGGGCGAAGCGGCATTCGACGAGATGTACGGCTGGACCGACATTCGCCGGGCCGTCGAGTCCGACTTCGACATCGTCCGCGAGGCGGCTGCGATCCTCGGCATAACCGAGCCATAATGCCCGGTCGGGGCGTAACCCCCGAGCCGACAACGACATGGTGATCCAGCTCGAGAAGGTCTCGGTCACCTACCCGGGCGGAGTCGAGGCGCTCCGCGGCGTTGACCTCACGGTCGACAAGGGGGAGTTCGTCGTCATCGTCGGGCTCTCTGGTGCCGGCAAGTCGACACTACTCCGGGTCCTAAACGGCTTGGTTCCCGCCACCTCGGGTTCCGTCGTCGTCGACGGGACCGAGGTAGTCGGAGCGTCGGCGGCCACCCTCCGCCGGGTGCGGTCCCGGATCGGGATGATCTTTCAGACCTTCAATCTGGTGTACCGCACCACGGTGATCAACAACGTGCTCATGGGACGGCTCTCGGAGACCCCTGCATGGCGGTCCACCCTCGGGCTCTGGCCCGCCCCCGAGCGGGAGATCGCCATGCAGGCCCTGGAACGGGTGGGCATCGTCGAGAAGGCCTATGTCCGGGCCTCGGACCTCTCCGGAGGGCAGCAGCAGCGGGTGGGGATCGCCCGGGCCCTGGCCCAGGAGCCGTCACTGATGCTGGCCGACGAACCGGTTGCCGCACTCGACCCAGTTACTAGTCGGCAGGTCATGGGCGATCTTCAACGCATCAACCGGGAGTTGGGGATCACCACGTTGGTCAACCTGCACTTCCTGGACCTGGCCCGGGAATACGGCCGACGGCTGATCGGCTTGAGGGACGGACTGGTGATCTTCGACGGTGACATCGGTGACGTCGATGACGCGATCTTTCGGGATATCTACGGTCGGGATATCACCGCCGAGGACCTCCTGGCCGTCGGTGGGGAACCGAACCCACCCACGGCCGGTTCCCCGGACGCGTGACCCTCACCGCCGAAGGGCCGACCCGGCCGAACCGACCCCGGACCCGGCCGCTTACCTACGCTGTCGCCGCGTCCCTAGTCGCCGGCACCACCTGGGCGGCGGTCAAGGTGGGCTTCGACCCATCGACATTCTGGAAGGTCTGGTCAAATCCGCTGTGGGAGAAATTCTGGCCTGTTCCGTGGGACTGGGTGTTCGACGGGCGCAACGTGATTCGCCCCTTAATCGAGACGTTCCAGATCGCCATCGTCTCGACAGTCATCGGCTGTGGCCTGGCCTTGCCGATCAGTTTCGCGATGTCGTCGCTGACCACGCCGAACCGACCCACCTACCTGGTCAGTCGGGCAGTAATGAACGTGGTGCGCGCCGTACCCGACCTGTTCTGGGCCAAGTTGTTGGTCACGGCGATCGGTATCGGCGCCTTCGCCGGGTCGTGGGCCTTGTCGGTGTTCTCGCTGGCCGTGATGGTGAAGTTGTTCTCCGAGACGGTGGACGGTGCCGACCCCCGTCCCCTCGAGGCAGCCCGGTCGGCCGGCGGTCGGCACGCACCGGTGGTCCGCACTGGAGTGCTGCCCTCGGTCTTCCCGGCTTACGTGGCCTACGCCTTGTATGTCTTCGAACTCAACATCCGGGCCTCGATAGTCCTCGGACTTGTCGGTGCCGGCGGGATTGGCCGGGTGATCGAAGCGCAACGCCAGTTCTTCCGCTTCGACCGGGTGCTGGGGATACTGATGATCATCTTCGTCGCTGTGTGGGTCATCGAGCACGTCAGCGTGGCCCTCCGAAAGAGACTGACGTGACGGCTCCCACGACCACCGACTACGCCGCCCCCCGGCCCCTACCGCCCGGCAAGGTGCGCACCCGGCGCTGGGTCATCGCATTGGTGATCGTGGTGGCCACCGTCTGGTCGGTGTCCGGCCTGCAGGTGACCCTCGACCGGCTGCTGGGCGCTCCGGGCGACGCTTGGGCGATCCTCCGCCAGATGACGCCCCCGGCATTCTCCGAGGTTTACGAGCGGGGGGCGCTGGGCAAGATTCTGGAGTCGGTGTATATCGCCTGGATCGGGACGATCATTGGCGCTGCCCTGTCCCTGCCCCTGGCCTTTCTGGCCGCCCACAATGTGGCCCCCCACTGGGTGCGGGTGCCGATACGCCAGCTGTTCAACGCGATCCGGGCGGTGCCCGAGTTGATTCTGGCCGTGATCTTCATCCCGATCACCGGACTCGGAGCCTGGGCGGGCACCATGGCCATCGGCATCCACTCGATAGGCACGCTCGGTAAGTGGGCCGCCGAGTCGATCGAAAGCATCGACGACGGCCCCATTGAAGCGGTAGAGGCCTGCGGGGGCCGCTGGGCGAGCGAGATGCGGTGGGCGGTCCTTCCTCAGGTGATGCCGAACATTGCCTCCTACTGGCTGTTCCGGTTCGAAATAAACGTGAGGGCCTCGGCGGTCCTGGGGATGATCGGAGCCGGAGGGGTTGGGTCCGAACTGGTCTTACACCTGTCGTTCCGGAACTTCCCGGCAGCCTGCGCGGTGCTACTGATGACCATCACCGTGGTGCTGACCATCGACACGGTCTCGGCCGCGGTCCGCCGGCGGATCATCCGGGGGGCCACTGGGACCGGAGACGAGGCGTCCCGATCAACCGAGGCCCTCGTCGACCTGACCGGCCTCAGACGCTGAACCCACGACCCCGGTTGGTTCAGCGCAGGCCGTCCAGGTGGCCCTCACAGGCCGCGTCGAACACCCTGGCGGCGAACTCGGGCGTGCAGGGGACCGGGTTGGTGGCCGCCGACGGGTCGACGGCGGCCGCGGCGGCGATCCGCTGACCCGCGTCGGGGTCCACACCCAGTTCGACGACGGTGTGGGGTATGCCCAAGTCGGAGCGCATGGTCACCACGTGGTGCAGGAACCCGTCGAACCCGCCGTCAATGCCAGCCCGAGTGGCCAGCTCAGCGACCGCCGCTTCGGCCGGAGACCGGTTGGCGGCCAACACGTAGGGCATCACCACCCCGTTGGTGGTGCCGTGGTGGGTGTCGAAGGCGGCGCCTATCGGATGGGAAAGGGCGTGCATGGCACCCAAGCCCTTCTGGAAGGCCACAGCTCCCATCGAGGCGGCGACCAGCATGCCGGTCCGCCCCTCCAGGTCGGCCGGGTCGGCCACCACCCGGGGAAGGTGCTCAAGGACCAGCCGACATCCCTCCATACCGATGGCCTGGGCCATCGGGTGGAAGGTCGGCGAACAGATCGCCTCAAGATTGTGGGCAAGGGCGTCGAAGCCGGTGCCGACGGTGACGGCCCGGGGCATCCCCACGCTCAACTTGGGGTCGGCGATCACCTGCGCAGGGAGCATCACCGGGTGAAAGATTATGACCTTGCGCCCCTCGGCCTCGTTGGTGGCCACCCCGGAGCGGCTGACCTCTGATCCGGTGCCTGCGGTGGTCGGCAAAGCGACCACGGGGACGACAGCTCCCGTGTCGGCCCGCTTCCACCAGTCGCCAATATCCTCGAAGTCCCAGATAGGCCGGGTCTGGCCGACCATAAAGGCGGCCATCTTTCCCACGTCGAGGGCCGAGCCTCCGCCAACGGCCACCACCCCATCGTGGCTTCCCTCCCGGAGGCCAGCCACTGCAGCGTCCACGTTGGCTTCCACCGGGTTAGGTCGCACTCCGGTGAACAGGCCGTGGTCGAGCCCGGCTGCGGCTAGGGCGGCCAGCACCTCCCCGAACAGGGGTAGGTCGGCTAATCCCGGGTCGGTGACCACTAGGGGTCGGAAGATCCCCGCCTCGGCACACGCCGCACCCAACTCGGCTACCCGCCCCGGGCCGATCCGGATCCGGTTGGGGAACCCCCAAGTGGCAGTCAGGTTATGGGTCATCGTTGCACGGTAGCGCCCGACCAGGTGGGTAACCGGTGGACCGGTGGGCCGTTTACGCTGATGGGCCGTGGGGCGGGCAGTCATTGGGATCGACGTCGGAGGCACCAAGGTCCGTGCGGTGATGGTCGAGGTGGCTACCAACGAGGTCGTGGATCGGGAGGTGTCGTCGAGCAGCGACGACGGCCCGACTCTGGTCGACACGCTTGCCAACCTGGTGGTCGGACTTGGTGACCGAACCGGCCGCGAGGTGGCAGCGGTCGGACTGGGGGTGGCCGGCTTGGCCCACCGGTCAGGGGTTGTCCACTACTCCCCGAATCTTCCAGGCTTAGGCGGCTTTCCGATAGGCCCAGAACTTCAAGAGGCCCTGGGCGTGCCTGTGGTGGTCGGCAACGATGCCACCGCGGGAACGTTCGCCGAGTGGCGACTCGGTGCCGGCCAGGATGCCGACAACTTTGCCATGGTGACCCTGGGGACGGGCATCGGGACCGGGTTCGTGGTCGACGGTCGGCTCCTCCGGGGAGCAAGCGGCTTCGCCGGCGAGTCGGGCCACATGGTGGTGGACGTCGACGGCCCCGCGCACCGGACCGGGCAGCGGGGGCCGTGGGAGTACTTCGCCTCGGGGACGGCGCTCGACCGGTTAGGCCGTGAGGCTGCGGCCTCGGGCGAATTCCCCTGGGGGGTGGCCGAGGCCGGGGCGGTCGATGCGGTGGCCAGCCAGCACGTGGCTGCCGGGGCCGCTGAGGAGGAGGAGGATGCCCTGAGGATCCTTGACGGGTTCTGCCGGGAGGTGGGCCAGGGGCTGGCCAACCTGGTCCTGGTGCTGGACTTGGAGTTGGTGGTGATTGGTGGCGGGCTGTGCGGCATCGGTGAGCCATTGCGGGCCGGGGTCGAGCACTGGTTGCTGGAGTTGCTGCTGGGGTCCGAGTACCGACCCGCTGTCCGGGTGGTGCTGGCCGAGTTGGGGGCCGAAGCCGGAGCGCTGGGCGCGGCCCTGATAGCTACCGAGGTTCTCTAGCGGGACAGGGACGGCTCGGCGGGTCGGGGCCGGCCGACTCGGTTGCCGGAGATCGCTCGGCGGGCCGATGTTGCCACCAGCACCAGGAGGAAGACCACCACCGCGCTGAGGGCCATGGTCGCCCCGGCGGCGGTGTTGTGGTGATGGCCGATCAGGAGGCCGACCACCGCCGAGAACGTCCCGAGGGCCACCGCGGTGGTCATGATGACCGGCACCCGGCGGACCAGCAGGGTGGCGGTGGCCGGTGGGCCGACGAGGAAGGCGAAGACCAGAAGGTTTCCTACGGCTTGGAAAGAGGCCACGATCGAGAAGGCCAGAAGGGCCAGCAGGGCAGCGTGGGCCAACCGGGGCCGCAAGCCCAGGAGGCGGGCCTGGGACTCGTCGAAGGTCATGACCAGGAAGGGCCGGTGAAGGGCAAACGCTCCTCCCACGGTGATGACGGCGACGACGGCCTGTCGGCGCAGGTCATCCCCATCGACCTCGGTAATCGATCCGAAAAGGAACCTGCTCAGGTGGTGGAGATGGTCCTCGCCGCGCCCGGACATGATGACTAGGGCCAGGGCCAGGAAGCCGACGAAGAGGATTCCGATGGAGGTGTCCTCGGGCAGCGGAGAGCGGCTGCGAACCAGGTTGATGCCGACCACCATGGCCAGGGCGGCGACCAGTGCCCCGAGGTGGGTATCCACCCCGAGGATGAAAGCTACGGCGATCCCTGGCATCACCCCGTGGGCCAAGGCGTCCCCTAGAAAGCTCATCCCACGTAGCACCACCCAGGTGCCGATCACCGAGGTGGGGACGACGGCCAGGAGGGCCGTCAGGAGGGCGTTCCTCATGGAGCCGTCTGTGGTGAACGGTTCGATCCACCAGGTGGTGGGGTCGGTCAGGAACTCCACTGGCCGATCCACCCTGTCGGCTGGAGAGGCCGTGTCCGGTACATCACCGGCTGAGTATATGAGAATGAGTCCCGTTAGCAGTAGGCCGGCTGTTGCCGGCCGCATTGCCTAGAGGGTTCCGCGGAACAGGTCCAGGGTTCTCCCCCACGCCGTAGCGGTGGTCGCTTCGTCGTAGGTACCCAAAGGGTTCTCCTCATTGGCGAAGCCGTGGCCGGTTCCCTCATAGACGTGGAAGACCACGTCCTTACCCATCTCTCGGAGGTCGGCCTCAAGTTCGGCCACTGCCTCCGGGGGGAAGAAGTCGTCCGAGCCAGCGAAGTGGCCCTCCACCCGGGCGGTCAACCCCGACCAGTCGGGGCCGCCCGGGGCCCGCTCCAGGGGCGCCCCGTAGAACGGCGCCGCTGCGGCCACCCGGTCGCCCTCCCGGTCGGCAATGACCAGGGTGAGCATCCCGCCCATGCAGAACCCGACCACGCCGACGGCCTCCCCTGTGGTGGCGTCGTGGGCCAGTAGGTGATCAATGGCCCCCGACATGTCCCGGGCCGCCCGGTCGGGGGGCAGGGTGTTCATCAACTCCCCGGCCTTGTCCATCTCGGTGTGGCCGGCCAACTCGCCGTGGTAGAGGTCGGGGGCAAGGGCAACAAACCCCTCGACAGCTAGCTGGTCGCACACCCCCTTGATCTGCGGGGCCAGGCCCCACCACTCTTGGATCACCATCACACCCGGGCCGCCACCGTCGGGCACGGCCAGGTAACCCCTGGCCTGAGTCCCATTGACCGAGAACTCCACCATCTCTCCGCTCATCGTTCACCCCTCTGCTGGTGGCCGCCGTCGGACCCGCACCCTAGGGCGTTGGCGAAGGCAATCTCCCGCTGAGGAACGCCACGGGTCGCCTACCAGCCTGTTGGTGTGGAAGTTTCGGGTTCCAAGCGATAAGCCTGGTGGACTGACCGACGGAGGTCCCGATGACCAATCCGGCCAACCCGCAGCCCCTCAGCGGTAACGAAATGCCCCGCTTCGGCGGGATCGCCACCTTCATGCGCCTCCCCGGGAATACCGACCCGGCGGACCTCGACGTGGCCGTAGTCGGTGTGCCGTTCGACATCGGCACTTCCAACCGGCCGGGGGCCCGGTTCGGCCCCCGGGGGATCCGCGACGAGTCGGTGTTGCTTCGGCCCTACAACATGGCCACTCGGGCCGCCCCATTTGACAGCCTCAGGATCGACGACACCGGTGACGTGGCCAGCAGCCCATACGACTTGCTCGCCGCGGTCGAAGCCATCGAAGCGCACTTCGATGAACTGCTTGGCCACGGAGTGGTGACAGCCGCAATGGGCGGGGACCACACGGTGGTGCTGCCCATCCTCAAGGCCATGGCGGAGCGGCATGGACCGGTCGGATTGGTCCACATCGACGCCCATACCGACGTCAATGACACCATGTTCGGATCAAAGATTACCCACGGCACCCCGTTCCGACGGGCCGTCGAAGCCGGGGTCCTGGACTGTGACC
This sequence comes from Acidimicrobiales bacterium, assembly GCA_022452145.1. Taxonomy (NCBI): domain Bacteria; kingdom Bacillati; phylum Actinomycetota; class Acidimicrobiia; order Acidimicrobiales; species Acidimicrobiales bacterium. Next base: position 11,993 of record JAKURY010000013.1, read on the forward strand.
GGGTTGTCCAGATCGGCGTCCGGGGCACCGGTTACGAGGCCGACGACTTCGACTGGTCCCGCCGGCAGGGCTTCCGGGTGGTCCAGGCCGAGGAATGCTGGCATCGCAGCCTCGAACCGCTCATGGACGAGGTCCGCGACCAGGTCGGGGGCGGGCCGGTCTACCTAAGTTTCGACATCGACGGCCTCGACCCGGCATTCGCACCCGGTACCGGCACCCCCGAGGTCGGTGGGCTGACCGTCCCCCAGGCCCTGGAGGTGATCCGGGGCTGTCGGGGCCTCGAACTGGTGGGCTGTGACGTCGTCGAGGTAGCGCCCATCTACGACACCAGCGGAACGACCAGCCTGGTGGGCGCCAACCTGCTCTACGAGATGCTCTGCGTGCTGCCGGGTGTCGACTACCGGACCTGATTGTCGCCGTACCGAAAGCAACACCAGTGGGCTCGACCCCCTCAGCACCGATCGACGACCTCGGCGCCGGTCAGCAACCGAAGGTTGCCGCTGGTCGAGGTAGTGAGCGCAACCGCGGCAGCCATGGCTTCCAGGTCACAGTTGCGCCTCACGTTGAGAGGCCGGTCAGGTCTGACCCTCGTCGTATCCGGCAAATCGGTCGAGCCAAATTTGGCTCGCTCGCTCCCGGCCCAGTTCGGCCACTAGTCGGGCAAACTCGCTGGCCAGGTCGTCGGGCGGGTCCGAGCACACGGTCCTGAGTCTCGCGAAAAACAGCGCCTAGTCATAGACCGACGTCACTGATCGTTCTAAGGACCTACCTGGAGTCGATCAGTTGCATAGGGCACCTCAATACCGACCCAGACCGTTCGGATCGGAGAATCGGGGACTTCGGCCGAGATTTCTACTCCAGATTAATCCCGATAAGATTGATCAGGAATTAGGGTTGACTCACGACGGGTGCGATCATCAATGTCCAAGGTCTTCGTGATCCACGAGAACTCGGAGTGGCTGCCTCCCTTTGCTGACGCGCTCGATGTCGAGGGAGTGGCGTGGGAGGAGTGGTACCTCGTTGAGGGTGCTCTCGACCTCGACGCCGCGCCGCCGGAGGGTGTCTTCTATTCGCGGATGAGCGCCTCGTCGCACACCCGGGGTCATGTCGCAGCCAAGGATTACACACGGTCGGTTCTGAGTTGGCTCGAGAGCTACGGCCGCGTTGTCGTCAACGGGCGGCGGGTAGTGGAGATGGAGATGAGCAAGATCGATCAGCACACGGCACTACGGGCCTTCGGGTTCGACGTCCCGTCCACTGTCGCGGTGATTGGCCGACACGACCTTAAGACACGAGCGAGAGGCATGGTCCTGCCGTTCATCACCAAGCACAACCAGGGCGGCAAGGGCCTAGGGGTGCGGCGTTTCGATCGCTTCGAGGACTTCGAGGACTATGTCGACGGATCCGACTTTGAGTGTCCAGTCGACGGGATCACACTGCTGCAGGAATACGTCCACCCGGCCGAGGGGTACATCACGCGGGTCGAGATCGTCGGTGGTGAGTTCCTCTATGCCCTCACCGCCGACACGAGTGCCGGGTTCGAGCTCTGCCCCGCCGATGAGTGTGAAGACACCAGGAAGAGTTTCGAGTTGTGTCCTGCTGACGCACTACCAGCGGCGAGCCTCTTCCACTGGCGTGAGGGCTTCAGCGATCCGATCATTGATCGCTATCTGGAGTTCTGCCGCTACTGGGGAATCGGGATAGCGGGCCTCGAGTTCATCGAGACCGAAGATCGGCGACTCGTCACCTACGACATCAATACGAACACCAACTACAACCCCGTCGTCGAGGAAGAGGCCGGGTGCTCCGGTCCGGCTGCCGTCGCCCGGTATCTTGGCACCCTGGCCAGAGAACTCGACGCCGACCGGATCGTGAACCCCTCGGCCTGACCCGACCTCTGGCCAAATGGGCGGCCAACACGAGGATGCGCTGAGACCTCCCCCATGATCCCGGAGTCGTCGGCCCACTGGACCTCAGCGTCCCGGAGGTGGCAAAGCGTCCTGTCGGTGGCAATGCGTCCCGCGGGTGGCAGGAGGCATGATGGGCAGGTGGAGGACCGCTACGACGCCGTTGACATCGTCGTCAAGCGCAGCGAGGGACTGACCGTCACCTTCGCTGACGAGCATGTGGTGAAGATCGACCTGATGCAACTTCGCCTGGCCTGCCCCTGCGCGACGTGTCGTTCTCTACGGGAGCGTGGTGAGGCAGCCTGGCCCCGTCATGGCAGCCCGACCCGGCTACAGATCACGAATGCCGACCTGCACGGCGCCTGGGGCGTGAACATCACCTGGAACGATGGGCACAGCACGGGCATCTACACGTTTGAACAGTTGCGGCGCTGGTCCGAATGACCATGCGGATCGCGATCACCGCCGAGTCGCCGTAGGAAGACGGGGTCTTCCAGGGGAGACCGGCGTGGTGGAGGTCTGGATCGACTACCCGGTATTTCCCCTATGGGCATAGTGGGAATACCGGGTAGTCAATAGGCTTGGCGTCATGAAGGTCTGGATCGACCAGGATCTCTGTACCGGTGACGGCATCTGTGCCGAGATCTGCCCCGACATCTTCGAGATGCATGACGACGGGTTGGCCTACGTCAAGGAAGCTGGATGGCCGTCCATGTTCGGACCCGAGGGTGCCGACGAGCCTGTCTACCGGATGGCGGCAGGTACGGCGGCCGTGACCGACGAGTTGGTTGACGCCGTCATCGAATCGGCGGAGGAGTGCCCCGGCGAGTGCATCTTCATCGATGTCGAGTAGGGCTGGAGCCATCCACAAACCAGCCACTCGATAGCGCCCAACAGGGGTAGGCGACGGGTAGTACCCGAAGCCTGAAGTCCACCCTGAACAGGTACAACGCGCAAGCCTGAAGGCCAATGCAATCGCAGGATCTGGCCTACAAGGACGGGGTCTGGGGTTCGAGTCCCTAGGCGCCCACCCGATTCTCGGGCCCAGATAGTCGATGTGTAGCGTCGCTCCGTGATCCGAACGGCCCGTCTGATCCTCCCGGCCCTGACCGCCCTAATGCTCATCGCAGCATGTGGCGGCGATTCCACCGATGTCTCCGAGGCTGCGGACGACTCCACGATGACGACAGATGAGTCCGTCGAGGCCGCGCCGGAGTCCACCACCGCGTTTGTTGTCGAAGAACCCGCCGAACAGCCGCCCGAGCCGACTGTCACCGTCGAGGCCGCACCGGAGACGACCACCACCACGACCACCACCACGTCCGTTCCGGAGGAGCCGACTGAGGTAACGGTGGCTCCGACGGTCACCGTCGAAGCCGTACCGGATCCCGCCAGGTACGACTTCACCGCCATTTCGCCGATAGTCCAGGACTTCGTCGACGAGAGGGGGCTGAACGGCGCCGGCCTGATCGTGGTCAAGGCCGACGACGGCGTCATCTACCACGACCACTGGGGCGACTTCGGTCCAGATCGGATCTCCCTGGTCGCCTCGTCGTCGAAGATGGTCGTAGCAGGCGTCCTTATGCGGCTCCACGACGACGGCCTCCTGGACGTCGACGCACCGGTTGCAGATGTCGTCGACTGGGGGACTGGGAACCCCGAGATCACCCCTGCCCAGTTGATCTCGAACAGCTCCGGCCTGGTCGGCCTGCTCCCGAATCCGGCCTACGGGCCCTACGTGTGCCAGTTCCTCCCCATCGGCACGCTCCAGGCATGCGCAGAGCAGGTCTTCACCACCCCGGATGACGATGCCGACATCGTTCCGCCGGACACGGAGTTCCGGTACGGCGGGGCCCAGTGGCAGGTCGCGGGCGCCGTCGCCGAGGCGGCATCGGGGAAGTCGTGGTCGGTCCTGATCGACGAGGTCTACGTCCAGCCCTGTGGGCTGGAGGCGCTCGCCTTCAACAACCACTTCATCCAGTTGGCGGGTGATCCGAACAGGTACCCGGCACCGTTCAACAGCGATCCGTCGACGCTCGCGCCGACCGACAACCCGAACATGGAGGGCGGCGCCTACGTGACGACGGGCGACTACGGCGCACTGCTCCTGATGCACCTCCGCGACGGCATGTGCGGGGAGTCCCGGGTGCTCTCCGCCGCCTCGATCGACCGGATGCACTCCGATCGGATCCTGGAGGCCTATGGGGATGTCGCCTGGGGTGCCGGTACCGGGTACGGCATGGGCTGGTGGGTGGATCGTGAGACCGGGCGGATCAGCGACGGTGGCCTGTACGGCTCCGTGCCATGGCTGGACCTCGAGGACGGCTACGGCGCCTACCTGGTGGTCGAAGCCGATTCGGGGACCGGAAACGCACTGGCCGGCCTGTTGTACGACGTGGTGGAGGCAGCGGTCACCGGGAGCTCCCGCTGACGCCGGACACCTGGCTCAGGGGGTGGGCCGCACATCGCGTCCACCGGGCCCCGGCCCTGCCGTAGTTTCAGGACATGGGTAGAGCGGCAGCCGTCGCCGGGGTACTCGCTGCGGGTATGGCGCTAGCCGTCGGAGAGGCGGTGGCCGCCGTCACCGGTGGTCCGTCGCTCGTGGTGGTGGTCGGCGACGTCGTCGTGGACCTGGCCCCCGGTTGGCTGGTTCGACGGACGATCGACCTGCTGGGGACGACCCAGAAGCCGGCCCTTCTCATCGGAATCGTCGTGGTCACCCTCCTGGCCGGTGGGGCCCTGGGTCGCAACGTCGGAGGCGGGCGTCGAACCGGTCGGGCGACGTTCGTGGCCTTCGGCCTGGTGGGCTTCGGCGCGGCGGCGTGGTCGGGTGCTCCGATCAGGGGCCTGGCGTCCGGGCTGGCCGCAGTATCGGTCGGTATCTCTGTACTGGAGGCAGGGCTCAGGAGGGTTCCCGTCAGTGGCCTACCGCCGAACGATCCGGCGACCGATCCGCCGACCGCCGTGCCGCTCGAGGATCCCCGGGTTAAGGCCACGACGCGACGCGGGTTCATCATGTACGCCGCGGGCATGTCCGTCGCGGCCGGCGCCGTAGCCGTCGGGAGCCGGGCGCTAGCAAGGCGAGGCACCGATGGGCTACGGGCACAGGTGGATCTCCCGTCGACCCGCAGGACGGCGGACGACAGGCCTGCTACGACTACCACCACGACCGAGGGCCCCTGGTCCCCGATGCCGGGGCTCGCCCGGTGGGTCACCCCGAACGACGACTTCTACCGGATCGACACCGCTCTCGTCGTTCCCCGGGTAGATCCGGGAACGTGGTCGATGACCATCGGGGGACTCGTCGACCGCCCACTCCGATTCGCCCTCGATGACCTGTTGGGCATGGACCTAGTCGACGCCGTGGTAACTCTCAACTGCGTGTCCAACGAGGTGGGTGGAGGCCTGGTCGGCAATGCCGTCTGGACGGGGGTGCCCCTGGCCGACCTCTTGGCAGAGGCGGGGCCGACCACGGGTGCCGAACAGGTGATGGCCTGGTCGGTCGACGGCTTCAACGCGGGGTTCCCGATGACGGCGGTCCTGGACGGCCGAACGGCGCTGGTGGCCGTCGGGATGAACGGCGAACCCCTTCCATACCGACACGGGTTCCCGGCCCGCCTCGTCGTGGCAGGGCTGTACGGGTACGTGTCGGCCGTCAAGTGGCTGGACCGGATCCAGTTGACCACGCTCGACGATGACGGCTACTGGATCCCGCGGGGATGGGCGAAGTACGGGCCGATCAAGATCTCCTCCAGGATCGACGTTCCCGTCGGATCGGCGGTTCCGGCCGGACGCCAGCCGATCGCCGGCGTCGCCTGGGCTCCCGTCACCGGCGTCGGCGGGGTCGAGGTGTCGGTCGACGACGGGCCCTGGACGGCGTGCCGGCTCCTCCAGGAGAGCGCTCCGGGCCGACCGGGGGACAGCTGGGTCCAGTGGTTCCTGGCCTGGGACGCCGAGCCGGGGGCCCATGTGCTGCGGGTTCGGGCACATGACGCCGACGGGCGCGTCCAGCCACCCGGGCCGAAGCCGATTGCGCCAGATGGAGCCGAGGGCTATCACACCCGACTGATCCGAGCTGCCTGAGCGTTGACGGCCGCCGACCGGAGGGTGGTGATCAGGGGCCCCGAGGGCCCACGGCCGACGTCTACGACGGGGCGGCGCGCATTGGCTGCGATCCTCTGGAATACTGCGGGCATGCATATGCGAACCCTCGCCCCGGCCACCCTCGTCATTATCGCCCTCGCCGCAACCGGCTGTGGCCTGCTCGAGACGAACGACGACGAACTGGAGACCCTGAGGGTCGAGATCATCCAGCTGCGCGAGGACTTCATGGACCTCGAGGCCGAGGTGTCCCTCCTGGCCCGGGTGCCGGCGACCACCACCACCTCGGCTTCGTCTGCGACGGCCACGACAGCGGCCCCGGCCACCACGACGTCCAAGGCGGCCTCCTCGGGCGGTTCGTCGTCCGATGAGGCCGACGATGCGTCGGCCGCCACCGTGCCGGTCGGGCTGAACGAGGATGCCATCCTGACGGCCACCTACAACTGGGGCCCGAGTGACCCGGCGCTCATCCTCCAGGAGATGCTGGGGATCACGGCCGACGGCTGGTACGGCAACGGCACCCGCGCCGCCCACCTGGCCGAGCTCGATGCCCGAGGCCTGACCACCGACGGCGTGCCGTCGCCGCCGACAACCACGGCAGTACCCGAAGAGGCCACCACCGAGGTTCCCGCCGTCGACGATGGAACGGCCGATACCACGGCCACCACCGAGGTTCCCGCCTCCGACGATGGAACGACCGACGCCACGACCACCACCGAAGCTCCGGCCGAGACGACCACCACGACCGAGGCTCCGGCCGAGACGACCACGACGGCTGGCGGATAACCCCGGCGAGAGGCGAGAGCGGTCCCGCCGCCGCGTCGACTGCCCGGTCGCCGACCGGGCAGGGGTTCAGTCGCCGATGATGTTGTGCTCGGGGCCGTATGGGAAGCCGGTGATGTTCTCGGCTCCGTCGTCGCCCACGATCAGGATGTCGTGCTCCCGGTAGCCGCCTGCACCCGGACGGCCGTCAGGGATGGCGATCATCGGCTCCATGGACACGACCATCCCTGGCTCCAGCACCGTCTCGACGTCCTCGCGGAGTTCCACGCCGGCCTCCCGGCCGTAGTAGTGGCTGAGCACCCCGAAGCTGTGCCCGTAGCCGAAGGACCGGTACTCCAGCAGGCCGTGTGACCGGTAGACGTCGTTCAGCTCGGCGGCGATGTCGCAGCACCGGGCACCGGGGCGGATCAGGTTCAGGCCGCGTTCGTGGACCTCGACGTTCACCTCCCAGAGGCGGAGGTGCTCGTCGGAGGTGACGTGGTCGCAGAACAGCGTCCGTTCCAGGGCCGTGTAGTAGCCGAAGATCATCGGGAACGTGTTCAGCGACAGGATGTCACCCGACTCCACCACCTTGTTGGTGACCGGGTTGTGGGCGCCGTCGGTGTTGATGCCCGACTGGAACCACGTCCAGGTGTCCATGAGCTCCACGAACTGGAAGCTGGCGGCGATCTCACGCACCATTGCCCGTGTGGTGGCCAGGGCGACCTCGTGTTCGGGCACTCCGGCGGCCACCGCGGCGACGCAGGCCTCGGCACCCAGGTCGCAGATCCGGGCGCCGTGGCGGATGAGGTCGTGTTCCTCGGCGGACTTGATGGTTCTCATCCACATGGTGGCCGCTCCGACGTCCACGAGCTCCACACCGGGCAGCGCCGCCTCCAGCGCACGGAACTGGTCGACGGTGAGGTGGTCGAGCTCGACGCCCAGGCGCGATACGCCGGCGGTGAGGTCCCGGACGGCCCTGTAGTAGTTGTCCCGCCGCCAGTCGGAGTAGACGAGGTTGTCTCCGTGGGTGCGGCGCCACGGCTGGCCGCCGTCGATGCCGGCCGAGATGGTGGTGGCCTGATCGGCGTCTATGAGCATCCCGTACTTGCGGCCGAAGTAGCAGAAGATCCAGCCGGAGTGGTAGCAGATGTTGTGGTACGAGGTCAGGAGGCAGGCGTCGATTCCCTCTATCGCCATGTGTGCCCGCAGGGCGTCCTGGCGCCGCTCCATCTCGGCGGCCGAGAACGGCGACCACTCCTTCTCACCCCAGTGCCAGCGGGTGACGTGGACCATGTCATCGGTGTGTGAAGTGTCCATCGGGGCCTCCTTCGGCGTACTGCGTATCAGATCGGCAAAACGGCGAACGGACCACCTCGTCGGCGGCCCGCAGATCCCTCCTGTGTGGAGGGGAGGCTACCGGGCCAGGCCGGCCACGATTCGGTCCAGCATCTCGTCGAGTACGGCGGTCGAGGTTCCGAAGGTCATGCGGACGTGGCCCCCACCACCCGCGCCAAACGGGGGTCCGCTCTTGCAGGCCACCCCGGTCCGCTCCCGAAGCCACCGGCCCGGCCGGTCGCCGGGCTCGAACGCCGAGAGATCCAACCACGCCAGGAAGGTGGACTCGGGAAGGTGCACCCGGACCTCGGGCAGCTCGTCGGCCAGTCGCTCCACCAGGTGGTGGCGGTGGCGGTCGAACAGGGCGACCAGGGCGTCGACCCACTCGTCGGCGGTGTCCCAGCCGGCGATGACCGCCTCGCAGCCCAGGCGGTTGACGCCCCCGAGCAGTTCCGCCGGGACCTCGGCGAACCTGGCGTGGAGGTGCTCGTCGGCGAACGAGGCTACGGCGCACCTGAGGCCGCCCATGGCGAACGTCTTGACCCCCGACGTCAGGACGACCGTGCGTTCGGTGGCGCCGTCGATGAGGGGCAGGGGCCGGTGGATGGCCCCCGGGTAGACGAAGTCGGAGTGGATTTCGTCCGATGCGATGACCAGGTCGTGCTCGTTGGCCAGATCAACGATCCGGGCCAGCTGGTCGTCCGTGAGGACGCGGCCGGTCGGATTGTGGGGATGGCAGAGCACTAGCAGGCGGATCCCCTTGTCGTCGGCCAGCAGCCGTGCCAGGTGGTCCAGGTCGTAGTGCCAGCCGTCGGCGTCGCGGACCAGGGGCCAGTCGACGGTGCGTCGTCCGGTGGTGGGCCCGATCTCGTTGAACGGAAAGTAGATGGGCGGGGTGAGGAGCACGCCGTCGCCGGGGTCGGTGAATGCCTCGACGACCGCCCAGACGCCCTGCAGGACCGACACCGTGGGGAGGACCAGGTCGGGATCCGGCGTCCACCCGTGACGGCGCGTCATCCATCCGGAGAAGGCGGGGCCGAGGCGGGCTACGGCGTCGTGGTAACCGAAGGCACCCAACTCCACGAGCTCGGCTAGGCGTTCGGTCATGGCCGGCACCGGACCCAGGTCGTGCTCGGCGACGAATGACGGGTACACGGATCCGTCGTGGCCTGCCCACTTGTAGCCGCCTCCGGCGACTTTTCTGGCCACGTCGACGTGGTCGAGGTCGTCGGGGCTGATCGGCACGGGCGCCGATGCTACCCGTCGCCCCGGCATGGGTAGCCCGTCGGTTCGACAAACTGTTGACGGCGTTGTGGGCACGGGAGAGACTGCCGCCCCGATGGGAGACTGGCTGCGATCTCGACTGGCTCGGATCGCGGGACCACGGCTGGCGGGTCCGCTCGTGCCCGTCGTGGCCGTCATGGCGGCTTTCCTGGTCGGCGGGGTCATGCTCCTTATGCTCGGCGCCAACCCGATCGAGGGCTACGGCGCGCTCCTGGACGGGGCATTCGGCGATGCCGACGCCCTGGCCGACACGGCGCTCAAGTCCATGCCCCTCCTGCTGGTGGGCATCGGAATCTGCATCGCCTTCCGAGCGTCCGTCATCAACATCGGCGGCGAGGGACAGATGATCGCGGGGGCGATCGTGTCCACGCTGGTCGCCCTGGGCCTACCCGACTTGCCCCGGGTGCTCCTCGTGCCGCTCGTACTGCTGGGTGGCCTGGTCGGCGGCGCCATCTGGGGGGCCATACCGGGAGCGTTGAAGGCCTACAGCGGGGTCAACGAGATCCTCTCCACGATCATGCTCAACATCGTCGCCGTACAGCTCATGAACTTCCTGCTCAGGGACATGATCATGGACCCCTACGAGAAGGATGGCGGCCGGATCCCCCAGACCCGGAGGCTGTCCGACAACTCCGACCTTCCCCTCCTGCCCGGCGGCACCCGCCTCCACATCGGCGTGCTGGTCGCCCTGGCCATGGCGGTCCTGGCGTGGGCGCTCCTCTGGAGGACCTCGCTCGGCTTTCGCCTCCGCGCCGTGGGCCACAGCTCGGCCGCCGCCCGCTACGCCGGTATGCCGGTCAAGAGGACCATCGTGGCGGCTCTCACGTTCAGCGGCGCCATGTGCGGCCTGGCCGGGGCGATCCTGGTCTTCGGCAGCGAGTCCCACCGGTTCGTGACCGACGGTTCCAGCGTCGGCTTCACCGGCTCGGCTGGCTTCAACGGCATCGTGACGGCGCTGTTCGGCGGCCTCCATCCGCTCTGGACCATCCCGTCCTCGTTCTTCTTCGGTGGCCTCCTGTTCGGAGCCAACGCCATGCAGCGGGCGGTGCAGGTACCGGCCGCCCTGATCGTGGCCCTGAACGGCCTGGTGGTCGTATTCGTGGTCAGCAGCGATCGGCTCCGGCGGGCCGTGGGGGAGAGCCTGGGTCGTGAGCGGGAGTCCTCGGCCGGCGGGGACGTGGAGGTGCGGTCATGACCGACTTCTTCACCATGGCCTCCCTGGTGTTCGTGGTCGGCTCGGGGATCCGGCTGGCAACCCCGTTCCTGCTGGCGGGCCTGGGTGAGACGATCGGCCAGCGCAGCGGGGTCCTGAACCTCGGCGTCGACGGCGTCATGCTGCTGGGTGCCTTCGGCGCCTACTGGACCATCCTCGAGACCAGGAGTCCGGTCACCGGCGTCCTGGTCGGGCTGGCCGTCGGACTGGTGATGGGCATCGTGTACGGCGTCGTCACGGTGACCCTGCGGGCCGAGCAGGGGGTCAGCGGTATCGGGATCTTCCTCTTCGGCCTGGGCATGAGCGACCTGCTCTTCCAGAAGAAGGTGGGTACGCCCCTCCCCATCCGGGGCTTCGCCGACTGGCACGTGCCGGTGCTTTCCGACATCCCGAAGGTCGGCGAGATGTTCTTCCAGCATTCCGTACTGGTGTACCTGGCATTCCTGCTGGTGCCCGTGGTGGCATTCCTGCTGAACCGGACGACCTTCGGGTTGAACGTCAGGGCCGTGGGCGAGAACCCGGCGGCCGCCGACAGCCTCGGCGTGAGCGTCGCCCGGGTGCGCTACACGACGATCCTGCTCGCCAACGGACTGGCCGGCCTGGCCGGTGCGGTGCTGGCGATCGAGTTGGGCATCTTCCAGCAGAACCTCACCAACGGCCAGGGGTTCATCGCCATCGCTCTCGTCTACTTCGGGGCGTGGAGGCCCGTGGGGGTGATGGGCGGAGCCCTGCTGTTCGGGATGGTCTCGGCCACCGTGCTCCAGTGGAAGACCCTCGGCCTGGTGTCCGGCGCCACGTCCAGCCTTACCGCCATGGCGCCGGCCGTCCTGACCATCGTCGCCCTGGTGGTGATCAGCCGAACCATCGGCCAGCCGGCGGCACTAACCCGCCCATTCGACCGTGGACGGTGACAGCGACTATGAACAACACGGATCTCGGCCGGGACCACCGGTCGGAGGAGAATCCCCGAGGGAGGGACACCATGTACACACGTAGGAATCGAAAGTGGCTAGGTCTCACGGCCATGCTGGCCGTGCTGGCCCTTGCCGCAGGAGCCTGCAGCTCCGATGAGGAGGCAGCCGACGACGGCCTGTTCAAGATCGCCGTCGTGGCGCCCAGCGCCAGCAACGACCTTGCATTCACCCAGAGCATCGTGGACGCAGTCCACGCACTCGACGGCGTGGACGCCATCGACATCACCGACGGCACGTTCATCGTGGACGATGCCGCTGCGGCAGTCCGCGGCTACGCCAAGGACGGCTACGACCTGGTCATCGCCCACGGCTCGCAGTACGGCGGGTCGCTGCAGGAGATCGCCGGAGACTTCCCGGACACGGCGTTCGCCTGGGGCACCTCGAATGACACCTTCGGTCTCGACAACGTGTCGGCCTACACGGCTGCCTCCGACCAGGGTGGCTACGTGATGGGCGCCATGGCGGCCGCCATGACCTCAAGCGGCGTCATCGGCGTCATCGGACCGATCGCCGTAGGCGACGCCAAGCTCTACGTGGACGGCTTCGTCAACGGCGCCGCGGCACAGGATCCGGGCGTGACGGTGAACGTCAACTACATCGAGTCGTTCAGCGACGTGGCACTGGCCGCCGAGGCCGCCGAAGGCCACATCGCCAACGGTGCCGACATCCTGACGGGTACGGCCCAGATGGTGGTCGGTGCGACGGGCGTGGCTGCCGAGAACGGCGCCAGGTGGTTCGGCACCCAGTCCAACCAGACCTCGCTGGGCGAGGACATGGTGGTGGCCTCACAGGTCTACAAGTGGGAGAAGGCCCTCCAGGGCATCGTGAACGGCGTGAAGAACGGCGACCTGGGTGGCAGTTCCCACACCATCAACCTAGAGAACGGCGGCATCGTCATCGAGTTCAACGACGGCGTGGACGCCGGAGACGCCCGGGCAATCGGTGAGGGCCTGATCGCCGACATCAAGGCCCGGATGGTGGACACCGGAGCCTGATCCCATTTCCTCCCTCGGTGCCGGGCGGCCGCCTCCGGGTCGGTCGCCCGGCACCAACGGAGCGATCCAGCAACCATGGCCGACACCACGACACTGTTAGCGCTGACGGGGATCACCAAGCGGTTTCCCGGCGTGCTTGCCAACGACGACGTCCATCTGGAGGTCGCGGCTGGCGAGATCCACGCGCTCCTGGGAGAGAATGGAGCCGGCAAGAGCACGCTCATGAAGGTCCTGTACGGGCTGTACCGGCCCGACGCGGGCGAGGTGCGCCTGAACGGGGAACCGAGCGGGATCACGGCGCCGGCCGACGCCATCAGGGCCGGGGTAGCGATGATCCACCAGCACTTCATGCTGGTGCCCACCCTGACCGTCGCCGAGAACGTGGCCCTTGGCCTGGCCGACAACGGCGTCCTGCTGGACACCAGTGGGGTTGCGGAGCGGGTCGGCAAGCTGTCGTCCCGGTACGGGCTCTCGGTGGATCCGGCGGCTTACGTGTGGCAGTTGGCGGTGGGGGAGCGACAGCGGGTGGAGATCGTGAAGGCCCTCTACCGGGACTGCCGACTCCTGGTCCTGGACGAGCCGACGGCCGTCCTCACCCCGATCGAGGTGGATGAGCTGTTCGTCACGCTGAGGACCATGGCCACCGACGGCGTGGGCCTGATCTTCATCTCCCACAAGCTGGACGAGGTACTGGCCCTGGCCGACCGGATCACCGTGATGCGCGACGGGCGGGTCACCGGCGAGACGACTCCGTCGGCGACCTCCAAGGAGGATCTTGCCAACATGATGGTGGGTCGCCCGGTCCAGCTGGCGCCCGACCGACCGACGGTGGAGGTGGGACCCGTTCGGCTGGCCATCGACGGGCTCCGTGTCGACGGCGACCGGGGAACCGAGGCGGTCACCGACTGCAGCCTGGGGGTCCGTTCCGGAGAGGTCGTGGGGATCGCGGGGGTCTCGGGAAACGGGCAGCGGGAGCTGGCTGAGGCGGTGGCAGGACTGCGACCGGTCGTTGCCGGTCGGGTGGACATCGACGACGTCGACGTGACGGGCCTGCATCCGAGCGAGGTGCGGGCTGCAGGCCTGGCCTACGTCCCCGAGGAGCGGATGCGAGACGGCGTGGTCGCTGAGTTCTCGGTGGCCGAGAACCTCATCCTGGTGGACCACAATCGGCGGCCGTTCTGCCGATGGGGACTGCTTCGCCTCGGAGCGATCGCCGACCGCTGCAGGGACCTCGTCGAGCGGTTCACGGTGAAGACGCCCACACTGGAAACCCCTGCCGGCAACCTCTCCGGCGGGAACATCCAGAAGCTGATCCTGGCCAGAGAACTCTCCAGTGAACCGGGTGTCCTGCTGGCCTCCCAGCCGACCCGGGGGGTCGACATCGGTGCCGCAGAGTACATCCATCGTCGCCTCATCGAGGAACGGCTGCGAGGTGCCGCGGTGCTCGTCATCTCCGAGGACCTCGACGAGGTCCTGGCCCTCAGCGACCGGATCGCCGTGATGTCCGAAGGCCGGATACTGGCGGTCATGGACCGCTCCGAGGCGACCATCCAGCGCATCGGCCTCCTGATGGCCGGAAGCGAAGCCGCTGCCTGAACCGAGTACGCCTACCGGCCGGTGTGGACCGGCCTCCCCGCCAGCCCAAGTGCCGCCTCCATGAGCGATTCTCCGAGGGTGGGATGGGCGTGGATGGTGCCGGCCAGGTCCTCGACGGTTGCCGCCGTCTCGACGGCGAGGGCGGCCTCGCCGGCCAACTCCGCAACGTGCGGACCGACCGCCTGTACACCGACGACGGTTCCCTCCGCGTCGGCTACCACCGTCACCGTGCCCTCGGCCCCACCGAGGGTCCAGGCCCGTCCCGAGGCGGCCAGCGGGAACCTGAACGCCGCCGGCCGGAGGCCCGCCTCGGTGGCCTCGTCGAGGTCCATCCCGACGACCATCACCTGAGGGTCGGAGAACACCACCATGGGTACGCACGTGGGGTCGAAGGCCGCCGGGCGGCCGCACGCCACGTCGGCGGCCACCTCGGCCTCGGCGGTGGCCTTGTGGGCCAGCGCCGGCCCTTCGGTCAGGTCGCCGATGGCGAACACCGCGTCGGTCGCCCGCCTACCCGGATCCACGGAGACCAGGCCGGTCCCATCCACCGTGGCGCCCGCCATCTCGATGGCCACGGTGTCGGAGTTGGGACGCCTACCCACCACGACGGCGATCCGGTCGGCGGGAAGGGTTGCCTCTCCATCCGGGCCGGCCACCACTAGGCCGTGTTCGTCGGTTCCGACCGCACGATGCTCGAGGCAGAGGCCCACGCCGAGTCGGCGGAGCCCCCTGGCGACGAGCCGACCGGTGCGGGCCTCGAAGCCTGGGAGGATCCGGTCCTCCGCCTCCACGATGGTCACCCGGCTCCCCAGCTTGGCGAAGGCGCAGCCCAGCTCGACGCCGATGTAGCCCCCTCCGACCAGCACCAGGTGTTCGGGCAGCCGGTCGGTGAACAGCAGGGAATCGGATCCGACGACACGGTTCCCGTCGACCGGGATGTCTGGCAGCTGGATCGGCCGGGAGCCCGTGGCCGTGACGGCCTGCGCGTAGTCGAGGAACTCCACGGTGTCGCCGTGTTCGACGGCCACGCGACCCGGTCGGGAGAAGCGGGCATGGCCCTCCAGGACCCGAACGCCGGCATCGGCCAACAGGCGGGCCACGCCTCTGGTGAGGCCGTCGACGACCTCACCGAGGTGCTCGGCGACCCTGGCCATGTCCACGCTCGTAGTGGCGTCGACGCCCCAGGATCGGGCCCGGTCTGGCAGGGCGTGTGCCTCAGCCACCTCGATCAGAGCCTTGGACGGGATGCAGCCCACGTTCAGGCAGGTGCCGCCCACGGACCCGCGTTCCACGAGCGTGACCGAGCGTCCCATGCGCGCCCCGTGCAGTGCCGTCGCATATCCCCCTGGTCCTCCGCCGATGACCAGCAGGTCGACCACCGTGGCCATCTCGCCGACCACCACCGGTTCTCAGCTTCCCATGAGCAGGTGCAGCGGTTCGGACAGGTCGTCGACGATCGAGCGGCGGAAGGCCTCTGCGAGGTCCCCGTCGATCAGGCGGTGGTCGGCCCCGAGGACGACCGGAAGCGTGGGCCTGGCCACGACGGCTCCGTCCACCACGATCGGCCGCTCGGCGACGGCTCCCAGCCCCAGGATGGCTCCCTGGCCCGGTGGGATGATCGGGGTGGCGAACCGACCCCCCAGCGAGCCGTAGTTGGTGATCGTGAAGGTCGCACCGGAGAGGTCGCTGGCCGAGAGGTCGCCCTGTCGGGCCCGGTCGGCCACCCTCGCGATCGCCGACGACATTGTGAACAGGTCGAGTCGGTCGGCGTCGGCCACGACGGGCACCATCAGCCCGCTGTCGGTGGCCACGGCGATGCCCAGGTTCACCGATTCGGGGATGACGATGTCCTCGCCGGGGTGGCCCTCCACGTGGCCGTTGACCATCGGGAAGCGTCGGAGTGCCCGGGCGGCGGCCACCGCGGCGACCGACAGGTGGGTGACCAACTCCGCGCCGGGACGGCCCATCGACCGCATGCGGTTCCGGAAGTCGACCAGGAGGCTGGCGTCCAGCTCGTCCATGGTGTGGATGTGGGGGATCTCCGACCAGGAGGCGGCCATGTTCCTGGCCACCACGCCGCGGATGCCGCGCAGCGGGTGCCTGCCTACTGGCATCTGTCCCAGGTCCGGCCTGATGGGCGGAGCGGTCGGTGCGGGTGGGGCCGTCGCGCCTGCAGCGGTAGTGGTGCGGTCCGCTGCTGCGGCCGCCCGGACGTCGTCTGTGGTGATCCGACCACCCGGTCCGGACCCCGTGACCGTGGCCAGGTCCACGCCGGACTCGATGGCCAGCCGTCGGGTGGCCGGCGCGGCCTTGGCGCGACCCGTGGTCGGCCGGTCGGGTGTCGGCGGGTCTGCGGTGGCGACGCCTTCGTCGACCGGCGGCATCTCCGGGTCGAGGGCCCCGGTAGCGCCGTCCACGGATCCATCGTCGATCTCGATGAGCAGGGCGCCGACCCTGATCCGTTCACCCTCGGATGCTCCCAGTCGGAGGATGGTGCCGGCCACGGGTGACGGCAGCTCGGAACTGGCCTTGTCCGTGAGCACCTCGACCAGCGGCTGGTCCCGGACGACCACTTCGCCGGGGGCCACCAGCCACTCCACGACCTCGGCCTCCTCGAGGCCCTCGCCGATGTCGGGCAGGTGGAAGCGGTGGGGCATGGTCCTGTCCGGGCTCAGGCCATCTCGAGCGTGCGGCGTACAGCTGTGGCGATCCGGGCCTCATCCGGCACGTAGGCGCCCTCCAGCATCCCGACCGGGTAGGGCACGTCGAAGCCCGAGACGCGGGTGATCGGGGCCTCCAGCGACCAGAAGCACTCCTCGACGATGGTGGCCACCACCTCGCCGGCGAAACCACCCGTCTGGGCGGCCTCCTCGACCACCACGGCCCGTCCGCAGTGGTCGACGGCCCCGGCGATGGCGGCGATGTCCAACGGGACGAGGCTTCGGAGGTCAAGGACCCCGACGGACAGGCCCTCGGCGGCCATCGAATCGGCCACCCGGCAGGCCACCTCTACCTGGTAGCTCCAGGCGATCACGACCAGGTCGTCGCCGGCCCGGGCCGTCCGGGCCTGCCCCAGCGGCACGAGGTGCTCACCGTCCGGGACATCGCCACGGATGCCCCGGTAGCCCCGCAACGGCTCCAGGAACAGGACCGGGTCCGGGTCCCGGATGGCCGATGCCAGCAGCCCCTTGGCGTCCGACGCGGTCGCCGGCATGACGACCTTGAGGCCGGGCAGGTTGGCCAGCTGGCCCTCCAGAGAGTCGGAATGGAGTTCCGGCGTGCGGACGCCTCCGCCGAACGGCGATCGGATGGTGATGGCAGGTTCGAACCTGCCCTGGCTCCGGTACCGAAGTCGGGCGATCTGGCCGGCCACTTGGTGCATGGCCTGGTAGGAGAAGCCGAGGAACTGGATCTCCGCCACCGGCACCATCCCGGCCATGGCCAGGCCCACCGCGGCGCCGGCGATCATGCCCTCCGCCAGCGGGGTGTCGACCACACGGCTCTCGCCGAACTTCTCGAAGAGCCCCTCTGTGGCACGGAATACACCCCCGTTCCGGCCGACGTCCTGGCCCAGGACCACGACCCGTTCGTCACGGGCCATCTCGGCGTGGAGCGACTCGTTGATGGCCTGGAGCATCGTGATCTCCGAGGTGCCGGTCACCGTCCCGCCTCGGGGGCCCCCAGCAGTGAGTCCCGCTGGCGGGCCATGCGCTGGGTGTCCTGAGCGAAGCAGTGGTCGAGGACGGCGTCCGGTGCGATCGGCCTCGCCAACGCCATCTCGAGGGCCTCGTCGATGCGGGCCATAGCGGCGGCCTCGGTGGCCGCCTGTGCGTCGTCGTCCCAGAGGCCCAGGTCCGTGAGGTGCGCACCGAGCCGCTGGACCGGGTCGTCGCGCCGCGCTGCCTCGATCTCCTCGGGGGGCACGTAGCGGCTGGGATCGTCAGCCGTGGTGTGCGGACCCAGTCGGTAGAGCCGGGCCTCGATCAGCGTCGGCCCCCGGCCGGCCAGTGCCCGCTGCCGGGCCTCGTCGACCGCGTCGTACACCTCGGCTGCGTCGTTGCCGTCGACGACCACTCCACCGATTCCGAACGCAGCCGCCTTGTCGGCGATCGTCTCGGCCGCAGTCTGCTGGTGGAGCGGGGTGGAGATGGCCCACTGGTTGTTCATGCAGAGGAAGATCACCGGAGCACCCAGGACGCCGGCAAGGTTGCCCGCCTCGTAGAAGTCGCCCTCGGAACTGGAGCCGTCTCCGAAGAACACGGTGACCACGCCGGGTTCGTCGCGCAGCGTCATACCCCATGCCAGTCCCACGGCATGGGGTATCTGGGTGGCCAGCGAGATCTGCAGCGGCGCTACGCGTACCGATTCCGGGAGACAGCTGCCGGCTGGGTGGCCGATGTTGTAGAGCATGTACCGGTCGAGGACCTCCGGACCGAAACGCTGGAGCGCCAGCGGCTCCCGGTACTGGGGGAGGATCCAGTCGTGCGCCGGGTCCAGGGCATGGGCGGTGGCGGCGACCGTGGCCTCGTGGCCGTCGATCGGAGCGAGGGTTCCCACCTGCCCCTGGCGCTGGAGGTTCCAGAGGCGACCGGCCTGGGTACGGGCCGACACCATGTCTACGAACATCGACCGGAGCTGGTCATCCGACGGTCGCGTCACCTCGTCGACCCTAGCGGCGGTGGTGAAGCAGGCCAGCGGTCACAGGTGCCCCATGTCACCGGTGTCCGACCGTGCCGGAGGGTTATCGACCGGTAGGTTGATCCCCATACCGGTTCCTGCACCCCTCGGGAACCGACGACCTCCGGCCGGAACCACCCCCCGGTTCTGCAGCCGAGAGCGACCGCACGCCCCACCTTCCCGGTGGGGTGTGCGACGTTTTCGACCCATCGCTTCCGCTGCTGGCTTCATGGCCGACGTTTTCAGGTGCCTACGATCAGTCGACCCGCCCAAGATGCCCGGAGGAAGGAAAAGACATGTCCAGCAACCGCCGCGACCTGATCCGGATGACCGACGACGAGATGGCGGCGTTCATCGAGGAGCAGAAGAGCCTCCAGGTGGCCTGCCACGATCGGGATGGATCGATCCACCTGTCGACCCTCTGGTTCGCCGTGATGGAGGGCCGGCTGGCCTTCGGCACCTATACGAGGTCGCAGAAGATCTTGAACCTCCAGCGCAACGACCGGATCACCCTGCTGCTGGAGGACGGGCTGACGTACGAGACGCTCCGCGGGGTCATGATCAAGGGTAGGGCGATCCTCCACGGGTCGGACGATGTCGAGGAGGTGCGCCGGGTGGCACGCGCTGTCATGAAGCGCAACCAGATGGGCGTCCCCGAGGAGCACCTCGAGGCTGCCGCGGCGGTCTGGGCGGCCAAGCGCACGGCGGTGGTGGTCGAACCGGAGACCGTCATCTCGTGGGACCACACCAAGTTGGACGGTGTCTATTGACCCTCGGTGAACCGGCCCGGGATGCCGGCCGACGACGCCTAGCATGAGCGGCATGGAAGCCCTCTTCGCCCTCCAGGACGAGGACGTCCTCCGAGGACAGTTGGAATATCGGAGGGCCAGGCTTCCGGAGGGAGACGCTCTGGTGGCGGTCCGGGCTGCGCGGACCGCCACGACCGCCGAGGTCGAGGGCCTCCAGGTCCAACGCCTGGACCGGGCCCGCCGACAGCACCGCCTCGAGGGCGACGTGGCGGCCATAGAGGTCCGCCTGGGCGAGCTCGACCAGAGGCTCTACGGCAGCGCCATCACGTCGCCCAAGGAGGCGACCGCGCTCCAGAACGAGATAGAAGGCCTCCGCCGTCGCCGGGATGACCTGGAGGGCGAGGTCCTTGAGATCATGGAGGCCCTCGAGCCCGTCGAGTCCCGTCTAGACGAGCTGGCCGCCGCAGGGCTTGCCGGCGACGCCGAGATCGAAGGCGCCCGTGCCGCCTTCGCCGATGCCGAGGCCCTCATAGACGGCGAGCTGGCCGAGTCGGCGACCCGTCGGGAGGCAGCCGTCGGGTCGCTCCCCGCCGAGGTGCTCGCCCGCTACGAGCGCAACCTGCCATCTTTCGGGTCGAGCACCGTGGTCCGATTCTCGGGAGCTGACTGCAGCGGGTGTCCGTACTCCATGCCGGCCGTCGAGGCCGACCGGGTGAAGGGACTGGCCACCGGGACGCTGGCGGACTGCAGCGAGTGCGGTCGGCTCGTGGTCCGCTGATCCGGACCGACATCACATGCTGGTCTGGTTCGCCGTAGCGGCGCTCGTGGGGGTCGCCCTGGTGTTCGACAGCCCGTCGATGGACCACCGGTTCGTCGTCCTCGGAGCCGTCCTGCCGGTGGCGGAGGGCCTTGTCGGTGGCCCCTGGATCCTGCACACCCCGATCCTCGGCGTGGCCCTCCTGGCTGCCGTCATGCTCGGGGCCCGCGGTCGTCGCCTGACGCAGCGCCGCTGGTTGGGTGTGCCGATCGGGATGCTGGCCCACCTGGTCCTGGACGCCACATGGGCCGATACGGGGATCTTCTGGTGGCCGTTCGCCGGGGTCGACAGCCTCGGCTCCCCGCCGGTCCCGGAGTTAGGCCGTGGCTGGGGAGGCGTCATTCTGGAGTTGCTGGGCTTGCTGCTTGGAGCCTGGGCCTGGCGCCGCTTCGGCCTGGCCGATCCCGTCCGCCGGACCGAGTTTGTCCGGCTGGGGCGCCTGGAAGCAGTCCGGGGTCGCTGATGCTGTTCGTCGTACGGCACGGTCGGACTGCGGCCAACGCATCGGGGCTGCTCCTAGGGCACCTCGATCCCGACCTGGATGAGCTCGGCGTCAGGCAGGCGGCGGCCACAGCAGCGACCCTCGGTCCGGTTGACCGGGTGGTGTCCAGCCCGCTGCTCCGGACCCGGCGGACCGCCGAGGAGTTCGGAATGGACGTGGAGGTGGACGATCGGTGGATCGAGATGGACTACGGCGAGTTCGACGGCCGGCCGGTGGCCGACATCCCTGCCGCGACGTGGAGGGAATGGCGCCGTGACCTGGACTGGGCCCCACCAGGCGGGGAGTCGCATCGGGAGCTCGGCCGCCGGGTCCGCTCCGCCCTCGAGGACCTCTTCGAGGCCTCCCGGACGTCCGATGTAGTAGTGGTAACCCACGTATCGCCGGTGAAGGCGGCCCTGGCCTGGACCCTGGGCGTCACCGACGAGGTGGCGTGGAGGACCTTCGTGGCCCCCGCCTCGGTGATGACCGTCGGCGCCGGTCCGTCCCTACGCGGCTTCAACGACGTGGCCCACCTGTCGGAGGTCTGAAGGCCGGACGGTCAGGGCATCAGGGACGCTGCGTCGAGGTCCCTGATGGCGGCCACGACGCGGTCCAGCATGAGACCCACCAACTGGACGGCCCGGTCGTTCACAAGCTCAACGCTGCCTCCCGCCTGGATCGGATAGCAGAGGCAGAACAGGACCGTCCGTCGGTAGTCCTCGACGAGTTCGTCGGCCGGGTAGTCGATGCCGGCCTCGGCCAGGGTCGCCCGGTAGACCTCCAGCAGGCGTTCCTCGTGCGACCGTCGGTCCTCGACGGTGAGGCTCTGGCTGATGAAGTAGCCGAGGTCGTAGGCGCCGACCGTCTTGACGCAGATCTGCCAGTCGATGGCGATCACCTCCGGGCCGTCGTGGTGTCGACGGAAGAAGAGATTGTCCAGCCGGTAGTCGCCGTGGGCCAGCGTGGTCGCCTTGTCCGGGAAGTACATCATCTCCTCGACGACGGTCGGGAACCTCTCGCCGATGGCCCTGATGTCGTCGTCCACACGGTCGCCGAAGCCGGCCAGGAACGGCTCCCAGGCGGTCGACACCCCGTGCTGCACGCCCTGGGGCATGGGTGGGTCCCAGCCGAACGGAAGCCAGGAGAGCTCGGCGTCGAAGGTGGGTGACTCCCAGAACTCCGTGTGGTGGCGGGCCAGGGCACGCACCGCCGCCTCGGCCAGGTCGGGAGGGCAGCCGTCCAGCTGGTTGTGTACCTCGGCCTCCCCCAGGTCCTCGAGGAGGAGCACGAAGTCATCGCTCTCGGGGTCGTGGGCCGAGGCGAGGCAACGCGGGGTCGTCAGCGGGCTGCGGTCGGCGGCGGTGCGGTAGAAGGCGACCTCCTTGCCGTAGAACTGGAAGGTGCGGGCCACGAACCGGGTCATCTCGTGGTCGACCGGCGTCTTGAGCACGACCGTCGCCGGGCCCGATCCACCGTCGTAGGTGGGCGTCAGGCGATGGAGCAGGCCCATGAGTCCGATTCCCTGACCGATCGGCTCAGCCCCGAAGCCGGTCACCGTGCCGCCGTCGAGTGCCCCGCTGCCCCGGAGGGCGTCGGTCAGCCAGGCCGGTGTGACCTCTTCGACGGTCGTCGGTATTCCGTGCTCCGGCATCTGGGACCCCCGATCTCCGACGGTGCATCCCGTCGATCTGCCACCCGGCCACGGACGGTAGCAGTCGCCCCGGGCGGGTTCAGCGGACGGCGGCGGACCCGGTCCGGATGTGGGCAGCAGGGTTGTCCGGAGCCCGGGCGGAGCCGACGGAAGGCCGCTCAGTCGTGGTCGTCGAGGCCGCCCGACGAGGGCGGGTCGAAGCCTTCCGGCCAGAGCGTCGTGTCGTCGTGCCGGATGCCGTCCAGGACGACGCCGTCGAGCTGGGCACCGGTGAGGTCGGCGCCGACCAGGTCGGTGAGGCTCAGGTCGGCCTCGATCAGCGAGGTGCCCCGGAGGATGGCGCCCGACAGGTTCGCCGCCCTGATGGTGGCCCCGTTCAGGACCGCACTACGAAAGTCGGCACCTCCGGCGAACGCCCCGGTCAGGTCGGCGTCGCGCATGCAGGTCCGGGTCAGGGAGGCTCCTGCGAGGGTCGAGGCACCCAGTAGGGCGCCGGTGAGGTCCGCGGCGATGAGCCAGGCGCCGCCCAGGTCTGTGCTCCGGAGGTCCGTGCCGGTGAGGCGGGCACTGCCCAGCCAGGCGCGGCTGAGCATGGCGCCACCCATCCGCGCATCGCTCAAGTCGGCGCTCCAGAGGTTTGCGTGGTGGAGGTCCGCGTCGGCGAACACGGTGCCCTGGCAGATGGCGTGTCGGAGGTCGGCACCGACGAGGCGGGCGTCGGACAGGTCGGATCCGCTCAGCACGGCGCCCCCCAGCCAGGACCCGCTGAGGTCCACCGACCTCAGGTCGGTGTCGGTCAGGTCGGCGCCCGCCAGGTCGGCTCCGATCCCGAGCTCGTATCCGCGGACCTCCATCGGACCGAGGCTAGGGCAGTAAGCCCGTCGGCGTGTCCGGGCGCCGGCCCGGGGTGGGCCCCGTGCCGGTGATCGGGCAGCATTCCCCTGTGACCGTCCTACTGGCTGCCGCGTCGGCGGTCTTCTTCGGTGTCGGCGACCTCCTGGGGGGCATTGCCATCCGCCGCTCGGGCCGTCCCGGGGCGGCCATCGCGGTGGCCATGACGGCCACCGCTGTCGGAGCGGTGGTCGTCGGGCTGGTACTGGTGGTGCGGCCACCGGAGGCGGTGGGCGTGGCCGACGTGGTGTGGCCGGTGATGGCCGGCCTGTTGATGGCCGCCACCCGGCCGTTGCTCTACCTCGGCATGGCCCGTGGCCCGATCGCCGTCTTTGCTCCCGGCTACGGCCTGACCATGATCGCCGTGCCGGTACTCGTGGGTCCGTTTATCGGCCAGCGCCTGACCGGTGTCGAGGTGCTCGGGGTGGTGCTGGCCGTCCCGGCCGTTGTGCTGTTGTCCGGCGAAGGTGGCCTGCCCCGGATCCGCGACGTCGTCCGGAGCCGGGTGTTGGGCTTGGCCTTGGTGGTGGGGTGCAGCATCGGCGTGGCCGGGATCCTCCTCACCCAGGCCGATCCGGCGGCCGGCGAGGTACCGGCCCTGCTGGTCCTGTTGACGGGTCTGGTGCTGCTGCCTGCCTTCGCCCGGGCCCGGTCGGAATCGGTGTGGCCGGATCCTGTGGTCCGACGGTTCGGGCTGGTGCTCGGCTGCACCAGTGGCACGGCTATCGTGCTCAGCACGGCGGCCTACCTTCGGGGATCGGCGGCCGTGGTGACGGCCCTGATCGCCCTCAGCCCGGGGGTGAGCGTCGGCATCGCCTGGCGGTTCCTCGGCGAGCGGGTGGCGCCACTCCAGGCGCTGGGAGGTGCCTTCGGCGTGGCGTCCGTGGTGGCCTTCACCCTGGGGGTCTGACCGACCGGAGGCCGGGGGTGACGGTGAGCCGACCTGTAGGCGGGGTTCTGTCCACCGGCCCCTTGCGGGGGTCCGGATGGGTGACCATCTATCTGTGCGGCCCACCTGGGAGTGTCGGCGGGCGGGCAGCCCTCTCCCTGTTCGGCCTTGCTCCGGATGGGGTTTGCCGAGCCGACCGGATCACCCCGGTCGCTGGTGCGCTCTTACCGCACCGTTTCACCCTCACCTGTGCCCATTCCCCGAGGGGACCGGGCCATCGGCGGTCTGTTTTCTGTGGCACTTTCCTGCGGGTCGCCCCGACTGGCCGCTAGCCAGCATCCTGCCCTGCGGAGCCCCGACCTTCCTCAGCGTGGAGACCACGCCGCGGCCACCCGGTCGGCTCACCGTCGGCTCCAGTCTGGCAGCAGAATTTCCCTTGCGTCGCAAGCATGGGCGCACTAGCAACGCTCCGGACATGGAAACACTCGTCGAGGCCCCGATTCCGGTGGCCGTTCGGCCGATTACCTCGGCCGACCACCGGATTGTCGAAGGCTGGTACCTGCGCGGGGCCTGCCGCGGGCTGGACTCCTCGATCTTCTATCCGGATCCGGCCGAAGAGGCCGTCGTGGCGCGCGCCCTGGCCGTCTGCGACCGATGCGAGGTGCGTAGCGACTGCCTCGACTACGCCCTGTTCCGGCGGGAACCGACCGGCATCTGGGGAGGGACCACCGAACGCGATCGCCGTCGGATCCTCCGTCGCCGCCGGACGGCCTGACCTACGGGGTCGGAGGGGTGGCTCTGGATGACTATGGCGGCTGGCCGGGCCTCCTGGAACGCCTCTGCGAAGGTGAGCACCTGTCGGCCGAAGAGACCGAGGCCATCCTCACCGAGATCCTGAGTGGGGAGGCCGAGCCGGCGCAGATCGCAGGCTTCCTGGTCGGGCTGAAGGTCAAGGGCGAGACCGCTGAGGAGACGACCGGGCTGGTCAAGGCCATGGTCGCGGCGGCAGAACCCCTGACCCTGCCGGAGGGGACGATCGACATCGTCGGAACGGGCGGGGGTGTGGTGCGTCGTCAGGCGGCGCTGAACGTCTCGACCATGGCCTGCTTCGTGGCGGCGGGCGCAGGCGCCACCGTCTGCAAGCACGGCAACCGACGGGCGTCGTCGACCTCCGGCGCCTTCGACGTGCTGGAGCTCCTGGGTGTGGACATAGAGATCACGCCGGAGCGCCTGGCCGCCCAGGTCGCCGAGCACCGGATCGGCTTCGCCTTCGCCAGGACCTTCCATCCGGCCATGCGCTTCGCCGGCCCCATCCGTGCAGGCCTGGGGATCCCGACCGTCTTCAACGTGCTGGGTCCGCTCTCGCATCCCGGGCAGCCGAAGCGTCAGGTCATCGGTGCCGCCGACCCGGGGCTGGCCGACCGCATGCTCAAGGTGTTCCGTGCCAACGGGTCGCTGCACACCTGGCTGGTCACCGGCCACGACGCCCTGGACGAGATCGCGCTTACCGGCCCAACGCGGATACTCGAGTTGCGCGAGGGGGTCGACCGGGAGTGGACGCTGGACCCGGTCGAGATCGGAATGTCGTTGGCGGACGCCTCGGACCTGGCCGGGGGTGGGCCGGAACGCAATGCCGAGATCGCCCTGGCCATGTTCGCGGGTGACGAGAGGGGGCCGCGTCGCGACATGGTGGCGCTGAACGCGGGAGCCGGCCTGGTGGTGGCGGGCATCGCCGACGGGATAGCGGACGGCGTGGAGCGGGCGATCGCCGCGCTCGACGACGGTTCGGCGGCGGCGGCGCTGGACTCCATCAGCACCTGACCGGCCAGACGGCGGCGGACCGACGACCGGTCACCGGCCGGGCGCCCGGCCTGGTGCGCGACCGGGAGCCGGTGCGGGCGGCGGTCGGATCAGCAGTCGGGCAGCCCCACCGCCCGGTCACCGGCCAGGAACCGGGCCACCAGGTGGGCGGCGCAGGGGTCCGACATCGACGGGACGTGGGTCCACCGGGGGGACTCGACCAAGGTGGCGTTCTCCAGACCGTCTGCCAGTCGTCGGGCCCATGCGAAAGGGGTGATCGGATCCAGGTGGCCGGACAGAACCAGGATCGGCACCGTCGATGTGACCGCCCGGTCGACTACCCGCTCTGAGGCCGGTACGTCCCACAGGGCGCACAGGGCGCGCACCTCGATGCCGGCGCCGGCCACCGCATCCAGGATCGGGTCGCCGGTGGTCATGGCGGACATGGCGTTGAACGGCACCTCGTCAGCGCACTCCGAGGAGAGTTGGGCTCCTTCGGAGACCGGGTCGCCGACGGATCGGCCCGTTGAGGCGATCTCGGTAAGCCGTGCCACCGCCTCGGCCAGCCGGTCGGAGGCGGCCAGCGGGATGGCGTCGCGGACCACGGCCGGACCGACAGGGTTGGCGAGGGCGTCGGACACCAGTCGTACGAACCGGACGTCGTCGTAGTGCACCGCCTCGCCGGATCGGATGGTCACCGCCACCGCCCGGTAGGCCAGGCCGGCCAGCACCTCTCGGAGCGGTTCGAGGAGTCCGTGTGGGCAGGCATCCCAGTCCAGGCATCCCGCCTCGAGGACCTCGAGGGCGAGGAGCACGCCGGCCGGCAGGTCGTCGTAGGCGTCCACCTCGGGGGGCAGGGGTGAGTCCAGCACGGCGGAGTCCACGGCCCCGCCGTCGATCCGGAGCAGCTCGAGGGCGATCCGGGTGCCGAACGAGACGCCGTGGAGGTGCCATGAGTCCAGCCCCATCGCCTCCCTGAGGGTGACCATGTCGGCGCCGATCCTCTCCACGGTCGTGGAGTTCCGGTCGACGCCACCGTCGTCCAGGCGCTGCCGGCAGGCGCGGTAGCCGTCGAATCCGTCGACCGGCCCGTCGTCCAGTTCGGGGCAGTCGAGCGACGGCGTCGAGGCACCGCCGCCCCGCTGGTCGACCAGGATGACGTCGTGCCCCTCCAGGATCCCGGAACGGGGGGCCAGCCACCGGTACCGGTCGAGAACGGCGCGCCCGCCGGGCCCACCGTGCAGGTGGAGCACCGGTGCACCGGTCGGGTCGGCCGCATGAAGCACGACGACCGAGAGGGACGCGTCCTTGAGTTCCAGGCGGTGGCAGGTGACGGTCAGGTCGCTCGGAACCTCTTCGCCCGGACAGTCGGCGTCGACCAGCCTGTCGTCGCTGCCAACGTCGGGGACGGAGGATCCGTCGGAAACGGTGGATCCGGTGCATGCCATGGAAACAGCTACGAGGATCGCAACGAGCCCGTGGATGCGGAGGTGGGTGCGCATCGGGATCCTCACGCCGTCCACGGTACCCACGGACCCTTCCGTGGCTGGATCAGGTGCGCGGGTCCGGCGGTGCCCTGAAGGTGGGGATCCTGGCCAGCGGATCGGCCAGCGTGCCGTCACAGTGCTCCAGCCGCAGTCGGTGGGACTCGCCGTCCAGCCATGCCGCTACACAGTGCAGTTCGTCTGCCAGGTCGCGGGGGATCGGCTCGCCTGGCACCGGCCGGTCGTCGGCTGCCGGCGAGAACCGCAGGGCGAGATCGCCGTCTGGCTCGCCGCACCAGGCATGTACCAACAGTCCGTCCTGGAACTCGGCGCCACCATGGTCCTGCACCCGGACCCGAAGCCGCCCCGATTCGCGGAGCCGGCGCAGGCGATGTTGGCGGCCCAGGGCTCCAGCCAGGACCGCGGTCCGGTCCCTGAGGTCCGCCGCCTCCTCGAAGCGTTCCTCAGCTGCAAGCCGTCGCATCCGATCGGCAAGGGGGTCGATCAACAGGTCGGGTCGGGAGGTGAGCCCGGCCACCGCCCTGGCGACGATCGCGGCGTAGCCGTCCTCGTCGATCTGACCACTGCACGGGCAGGTCGCCAGCCCGAGCTGTGCCGGCACGCACGGTCCGGTGCCTGGGGTTGGCGCCGGTCGGGTCGTGCAGCGACGCAGCGGGACCACCGCCTGGATGGCATCGATGACCATTCGGGCCGCCGACGTGGAGGTGACCGGCCCTATGTAGAGCCCGCCGTCCTGCTTCAGGACCCGGGCGGTCGACAGCCGCGGGAACCGTTCCCCAAGGGAGAGCTTGACGTAGGCGTAGTGACGCCAGGTTGTTCCCTGACGGTTGAAGCGCGGCTCGTGCTCGTGGATCAGGCGGATCTCGACCACGGCGGCCTCGAGTGGGCCGGTGCAGTCCCGATGGTCGATACGGGTCGTCTCACGGAGCATCTGTGCGGTCTTGCGCCGGGTGTCGGTCGAGAAGTAGCTCCGGACCCGCGCCCGGAGGTTGGTTGCCCGGCCCACGTAGATGACCTCGCCACGGCGACCTCGGAACAGGTATACGCCGGGCGATCGTGGGAGGGACTCGGTCATGCGCAGCTTGGCGGCCTGCGGATGGCCGGCCATCTTCGGGAGCAGGAGCAGGTCGTCCAGCCCGGTCACACCGAGCGCCCCGGCACGTTCGATGAGCAGGTGGAGTAGGTCACCGGTGGCCAGGGCGTCGTCCAGCGCCCGGTGGGAGGGTCGGTGGTCGAGGCGTAGCAGCGATGCGAGGGTGTCGAGGCGGCAGTTGGGTACCTCCTCCCCGAGTAGGCGTCGGGCCAGGCCGCAGGTGTCGATCGAACGGTTGGAGAGCGGCGGGCGGTCCGCCCCGGCCAGCGCAGCCCGGAGGAACGCCAGGTCGAAGCGGACGTTGTGGCCCACCACAACGGCGTCGCCGAGGAACTCGAGGAAGGAGGGGAGGACCTCGGCGATCCGTGGTGCGTCGACCAGCATGGCCGAGGTGATGCCGGTCAGGACCGTGATGGACGGTGGGATCCCGCACCCCGGGTCGACGAGCGACTGGAAGGTGCCGAGGCACTCGCCGCCCCTTAGCTTCACGGCGCCGATCTCGGTGATGGAGCACTCGGCGGGTGAGATTCCGGTCGTCTCCAGGTCGACGATGCAGAAGGTCACGTCGGCGAGCGGAGTGCCGAGGTCCGCAAGGCTCCGTTGGAGCGGGTCTGCCACCGATTTCGTCACCGGTCCAGTCAACCGAACAGGTGTTCGTGCGTCAAGGACCGGTTCCGGACACGGCTGTCACACCCCGCTGGGAGGATGCAGGGCATGCGAGACGACACACTGCTCATCGACTGCGGCACCTGCGCCGAGCGCCATACGGACACATGCGACGACTGCGTGGTGACCTTCATATGTGGGCGCAGGCCAGGGGATGCCGTGGTGGTCGACCTGGCCGGGTTCCGGGCCATCGGGATGCTGGGCCAAGTCGGGCTGGTACCACCGCTGCGCCACTCGGAACAGTTGACGGCGGGCCGCTGATCGCCCCACCCCTCGGCGCCGTGCGACCATGGCCCGATGGAGGAGTCCGCCCACCTGCTGAAGGCCGACCTCCTCGCGCTGGGGCGATCCGTTGGCCTCGATGCCGTGGGGGTGACCGGTGCCGAGCCGTTCCCCGAGGTGCGCTCAGAGTTGGAGAGACGTAGAGCGGATGGCCTGCACGGCGGAATGCAGTTCACCTTCCGCAACCCGGCCCGGTCGACCGACCCGAGGCGAATCCTGGAGGGTGCGAGGTCCATCCTCGTAGGAGCCCGGCGGACCCCGGCACCGCGCCTGGCCGACGTCGGTGCCGGCCGCCTCCGGATCGCCGCCTACGCCAGGCACGACCACTACGGAGCACTCCGTGCCGGCCTCGACCACTTGGCCGACCGCCTCAGGGCTGATGGATGGGCGGCCCGGGTCGTGGCCGACGACAACGCCCTGGTGGACCGGGCGGCAGCCGTCCGGGCCGGGATCGGGTGGTACGGCCACAACGCCAATGTCCTGCTCCCCGGACGGGGAAGCTGGTTCGTCCTCGGCGCAGTGGTGACGGATGCCGCACTGCCGCCATCGGACCCGGTCGACGAGGGTTGCGGAACCTGCAGGCGGTGCATCGACGGCTGTCCGACCGGGGCCATCGTGGAACCGGGGGTGGTCGACGCCCGGCGGTGCCTGGCGTGGCTGGTCCAGGCACCCGGGTCCATTCCGCGTGTGTACCGGAAGGCCCTCGGCGGTCGGCTCTACGGGTGTGACGACTGCCAGGAGGTGTGTCCGGTCGGCCGGTCGGAGGTGGTGGCGGACGGGACCGAGGATCCGGCGGCTGACGTGGAAGCGGTCGACGTGCTGGAAGCCGACGACCACGAGCTGCTGGAGCGCTTCGGGCGCTGGTACATAGCGGAGCGGGATCCCCGGTACCTCCGACGCAACGCCCTGGTGGCCCTCGGGAACACTGCGGCCGGCGACGATCCGACGGCCGTCCGGCTGCTCGTGGCGTTCCTGGCCGATCCCGATCCGATCCTGCGGTCCCACGCGGCCTGGGCCGCGTCGGCGCTGGGCCGTTATGACCTCCTGGGGGACCTGGACGATGACGGGGATCCGCTGGTCGCCGAGGAGATGGCGGTGATCAGGGGCAGGGTGGGACCGTGAGGCGACACCTGTTGGTGACCAACGACTTTCCGCCGAAGGTCGGGGGCATCCAGTCCTACCTGTGGGAGCTCTGGCGACGCCTCCCCCCGGACGACGTCGCCGTCCACACCACGCCGTACGCCGGGGCGGACGCCTTCGACGCCGACCAGGCCTTCACGTTGAGTCGCTCCAGGGAGCCGGTGCTGCTGCCCACGCGGAGCGTGGCCCGTCGGGTCGGACGGCTGGCGGCCGGACACGATGCCGAGTTGGTGGTATGGGATCCCGCCCTCCCTGTCGGGTACGCCGCGTCCCGCGTGGACCGTCCCTACGCCGTGGTCCTGCACGGTGCCGAGGTCACGGTGCCCGGTCGGCTCCCGGTCGGTCGTTCGCTGCTGGCGCGGGTCCTCAGCGGGGCCTCGCTGGTGATCTGTGCCGGCAACTATCCGGCCATGGAGGCCTCGCGCGCCGCCGATCGCGACCTGCCCACGGTGGTGGTACCCCCCGGGGTTGACACCGACCGCTTCCGTCCCCTGGATGCCGGGGAACGGGCCTCTGTCCGTACCGACCTGGGGCTTCCGGTGGATGCGCCGCTGGTGGTCGGCGTCAGCCGGCTGGTCCCCCGCAAGGGCATGGACACGCTGATCCGGGCCGCGGCACGCCTCCGTCGACGGGAGCCCGACCTGGTGGTCGCCATCGCCGGATCGGGGCGTGATCGGCGGCGCCTCGAGGGCCTGGTGGCATCCACCGACGCGCCGGTACGCCTGTTGGGCCGTGTTCCGGAAGAACTCCTGCCCGGGCTCTACGGGGCCGGCGACGTGTTCTCCATGCCGTGCCGGACCCGCTGGGGAGGCCTGGAGCAGGAGGGGTTCGGCATCGTGTTCGTGGAGGCGGCCGCCGCAGGGGTGGTCCAGGTGGCCGGCGACAGCGGTGGTTCGGCCGAAGCGGTGGAGCATGGTCGTACCGGATTGGTGGTCGGGCCCCCTGGAGTGGTCGACCGGTTGGCAGACGCCCTGGCAGGCCTGCTGGGCGATGACGATCGTCGCGCGGAGATGGGGCGGCGAGGCCGGGAGAGGGCCGTGTCCGAGTTCGCCTACGACGTCCTGGCCGACCGCCTCCGTGACGGGATCGACGGTGCGACCCTAAAGGGCTGACAGGCTGACGGTGAGCTGGGCTGACGGGCTGACGGTCCAACACGAAGCTGGAAGGTCCCGGCCCGGTCCGATGGGGCCGGAGGAACCCACCACCGGGAGTTCGACGGCCGGTAGTGTCGGCGGTGAGGAGGCCATCCATGACCGATCACGCCAGCCAGCGCATCATCGTGCGGGCGACCCCGGAGCGCTGCTATGAGACGGTGCTTGACGTCGAGCGGCTTCCGGAGTGGGCGCCCGACATCAAGGAGGCCGAGGTCCTGGTCCGCGACGACCTGGGGCGTCCGGGCGACGTGGCCTTCCGCGCGGCTGCGATGGGCC
The DNA here is from genome assembly GCA_022452145.1 of Acidimicrobiales bacterium. Lineage (NCBI taxonomy): Bacteria > Bacillati > Actinomycetota > Acidimicrobiia > Acidimicrobiales > Acidimicrobiales bacterium. The sequence continues at coordinate 44,234 of JAKURY010000013.1, forward strand.
GGAGCACCAACTACACCCTGCGGTACACCTACGGTTCCAACCCGCTTCGCATCTCGTGGCGCCTCGTCGAGGGAGACCTTCTGAGGCGGATGAGCGGTGGCTACGAGTTCCTCGCCGTGGAGGGGGATGCCGACGCGGCGCTCGTGGTCTACGACCTCGACGTGGACCTCATCATCGGGCTTCCCGGCTTCGTGAAGCGTCGCCTGGAGGCCAAGGTCGTCCACGCCGCGATCGACGACCTGAAGGCCCGCATAGAGGTAGGCGCACCCACCAGCTGATCGGGCCGGTCCGGCTCCTCCGACCGGCCTCCGGGGTGGAAGGCCACAGGTACGCTCCGACGATGGAGTTCCGGCGCATCACCTCGCTGCCACCGTACGTATTCACGATCATCGACACGCTCAAGGTGGAGGCACGCAGGGCCGGCGAGGACGTGATCGACCTAGGCTTCGGCAACCCCGACCTGCCTTCGCCCGACGTGGCCGTGGAAAAGCTCTGCGAGGCGGTGCACAACCCCCGGAACCACCGCTACTCGTCAAGTCGCGGGATTCCGAAGCTGCGAGAGGCTGTCGCCGACCTCTACAAGCGCCGCTTCGACGTCGACCTGGATCCGGAGACCCAGGTACTCAACACGATCGGCGCCAAGGAGGGGTTCTCCCACCTCATGTGGGTGCTCCTGCAACCTGGCGACGCCGCCCTCGTCCCGTCCCCGTCGTATCCGATCCACCGTTATTCGCCGCTGTTCGCCGGTGCCGAGGTGCGGGAGATGCCGTTCACCACCGACGGCGACTTCATAGCCATGCTGAAGGATGGCTGGGACTACTCGTGGCCCAGACCGCGGGTGATCGTCCTCTCCTTTCCCCACAATCCCACGACGGCCTGTGTGGACCTTGCGTTCATGGAGGAGGTCGTGGGCTTCGCCCGTGAGCGTGACGTGGTGCTGGTCCACGACTTCGCCTATGCGGACCTCGGGTTCGACGGCTACCGACCGCCCTCGATCCTCCAGGTGCCCGGCGCCGACGAAGTGGCTGTCGAGCTCTATTCGATGACTAAGAGTTATTCGATGGCGGGGTGGCGGGTGGCCTTCATGGTCGGCAACGCCGGGGTGGTGGCAGCCCTCACCAAGCTGAAGTCCTACCTCGACTACGGCACGTTCCAACCGATCCAGATAGCGGCCACCGTGACCCTGAACGAGGCCTCGGAGCATCCCTCCGAGGTGTGCGGCATCTACCAGTCCCGTCGGGATGCCCTCTGTGACGGTCTGAACCGGATCGGATGGGCCATCCAGCCACCGAAGGGAACGATGTTCGCCTGGGCCCCCATTCCGGAGCCCTACCGCTCCATGGGATCGGTGGAGTTCGCCTCCCTCCTGGTCCGGGAGGCCAACGTCGCCGTCTCACCCGGCTTGGGCTTCGGCCCGGGCGGCGAGGGCCATGTGCGCTTCGCCCTGATCGAGAACGAACAGCGGATCGGCCAGGCGGTCAGGAACCTGAGGGGAGCGTTGGATCGCCTGGATCCGTGACCTGGTTGGCCAGGAAGCCGACGTAGTTCCCGCAGGTCACCGGAGCCCCCTCCTCGGGGGGATCGCCGTCGCTGACCGGCACGTTGATGGCCTCGAGGCCCTCATCGCCGGCGAGCAGGATGGCCACCCGGTCGATCTCGGCACCGGCAACCAGGTTCACCGCCGTGCAGACCAGCATGGCGAAGGCCAGCCGGTTGCCGGCGCTGTCATCCTGGGGGAAGCCGTCCAGGCTGTCGAGGTGGATCTCCAGCAGGCCATTGACGAGGACCGTGCCGATCACCGTGGAGCCCTCGGCGAACGGGGAGATGAGCTCGGACTCCTGTTCGGCGGCGGTGGGCCCTGCGAGGACCTTGTCGAGGATGACGTTGATGGATCCGTCTCCTGCGATCTCCCGGTCGACGACCTCCAGGATCATCCGGTCGTCCTCAGTCAGCCGGGCCATGTAGATCTGCACCGACTCCGTGGGGGCCGGGGCCTCGGTGGTGGTCGACGCAGCGGGCAGGAGGGCGTCGGGAAGCTCGGCCACGAGGTTTCGGGCCTGATCGTCGATGGGGATCGCGCAGCCGGCGAGGACGGCAACGACAAACAGGGCGGTGATCGGGCTACGAACGCCCATCAGGCACCCTCCCCGGGGAGGGGCAGCTCGAGCACGAAGCGGGCGCCCGGTCGGCCGTCGGGGCGGTCTTCCACCCACACCCGGCCACCATGGAGGCGGAGGTCCTCGACCACGAGGCTGAGGCCGAGTCCCGTTCCGCCGTCGTCGGTCCGACGTCCTCCGGCCGAGCCGCGGGAGAAGCGCTCGAATATCGCCTCGCGTTCCCGTACCGGGACGCCGGCACCCTCGTCCTCAACGATGATCCGGAGCGACTCGTCGTGCTCGAGGGCCATGGCCGTGGCTCCGCCGCCGTAGCGCTCGGCGTTGTCAAGGAGGTTGGACATGACGCGGGCGAGGCGGCGCTTGTCGGCGACGATGACGATGGAACTGGAATCGTCGGGCAGCCGGAGCGGAACCCGCCCGGTACCCCGGGCAGTCGCCTCGAGGAACCTTGCGATGTCGACATCGGCCAGGTCCAGGGCCGCCATCCCTGCGTCGAATCCGGAGATCTCCAGTAGGTCGTTGACCAGCCTGTTGAAGCGCTCCAGGTCGGCGACCAGCAGGTCGAGGGCGGTCTGGGACCGCTCCGAGAGTTCCCCCCGGCGTGACTCCAGCACCCCGACCCCGGCCATGAGGGTCGTTAGCGGGCTGCGGAGCTCGTGGCTGACGTCCGAGGCGAACCTGGCGTCCCGTTGGATCCTCCCCTCGAGCGCCCGAGCCATCTCGTTGAAGGAGTCCGAGAGTCGGTCCAGGTCGGGATCGGCCTGGGCTCCGAGACGGGTGTCCAGTCGCCCACCGGCGATTGCTTCGGCGGCTTCCCGGACCCGACGTAGTGGGCGGAGCGTTCGACGGCTGGCCCAGGACCCGAGCAGGGCGGCCAGGATCGTGGTCACGGCGCCCGTACCCAGTAGCACGAACCGGAGGTCGTCCAGGGTCCGCTCGACCTCGGAGAGGTCGCTGATCGTGTAGTAGTCGGCGTCGAAGGCGACCAGCGGGATGCCGACCACGAACCGTGGCTCGCCCCGGACCCTTGCCAGCATCTGTCCGGAGCGCCGGTCGGCCAGCCGGGCCACCAGCAATTCCGGCAGATCGGCCCGGTCCAGCTCGGGTGCGAGGAGCCAGTCGTCGGCGAGCCGGATGATCCTCTGACCACCTTCGATCCTGGTCAGGGAGTCGACGATGGTGGGGAGGTCCTCGATGGAGGAGTCCGGGGTGAGCTGGTTGGAGAGCCGGGTGGCGTTGCTCACTGCCATGGCCGCAGCGGCGTCCTCCCGGGTGTCGAGCAATTGCTGGCGGGTGAGCAGCAGGGTCATTCCGCCCAGCAGGACCGAGATGAACAGCCCGCCGATGGCGAACATGACCGAGATCTGGGCACCGAGCCCCAGCCGGGTGGTGTCGTCGGTCATCGGCACGTCCAACCCTGCTCAGGTCTGGAGCTTGTAGCCCATGCCACGAACGGTGACCACGTAGCGGGGGTTGGCAGGGTCGGGCTCGATCTTCATGCGCAGGCGCCGGACGTGGACGTCTACGAGGCGACCGTCCCCGAAGTAGTCGTAGCCCCAGACCCGTTCGAGCAGGTCCTCGCGGCTGAGGACGCGGTCGGGGTTTGTGGCCAATTCGAGGAGCAACCTGAACTCGGTCCGTGTGAGGTGGACCTCCTCGCCGCGGTAGCGGACGACACCTGCCTCGGGGAGTACCTCCAGCTGGTCGACCTGGATCTGGGTCGGCCTGTCGGCGTCAGGTCGGATCCGGCGGAGCAGTGCCCGGATTCGGGCTGAGAGCTCCTTGGGATCGAAGGGCTTGCGGAGGTAGTCGTCGGCGCCGGCCTCCAGACCGGCCACCACGTCGTGGCTGTCGGAGCGGGCCGTCACCATGACGATGGGGACGTCACCCAGGCGGCGGATGCTCCGGCAGACCTCGAAGCCGTCCATTCCGGGCAGCATGATGTCGATCAGCACGACGTCGGCCGGCGTACGCGTGAAGGCCTCAAGGGCCTCCTCTCCACTGGCCGTCTCTTCGACGTCCCACCCCTCCTCCTCGAGGGCCAGGCGGACCGCGGTGCGGATCCGCTGGTCGTCCTCGACGGTCAGGATGCGGGTGCTCATGGGGAGATGCTGCCCCATGGAGGGCACCGCTGTCCCATATCGGGCGATCCGGTACGCATCAGGCCACCTCGGCACCCGCGGAGCGGAGGAGGTCGAGGAGTGGTCCGTGCAGGCCTACCGGGGCGGCCACGACCATCTCCCCGGTGGTCGGCTGGCCCTCCAGGTCGGTCACACGTCCACCGGCTTCGGTTACCAGCAGGATGCCGGCCGCACAGTCCCAGGGGTTCAGCCCGCGCTCGAAGTAGGCATCCACCCGGCCGCAGGACACCGAGGCCAGGTCCGTGGCCGCCCCGCCGCAGCGTCGGATGTCGCGGACGTTGCCGATGACGGCCACCAGGGCCTCGGCCTGTCGGCGGCGTCGCCCGGGGTCGTATCCGAAGCCCGTTGCCACCAGGGCCGAGGAGAGGTCGTCGACCTGGTTCACCCGCACCGGCCGACCGTTGCGGGTCGTTCCATGGCCCACCGCGGCACAGAACTCATCCTGCAGGAGGGGGTCGACGACGACCCCGGCGGCCGGTCGGCCATCCACCTCGACGCCGATGGACACTGAGAACCCCGGGTGGCCGTATACGAAATCGGTGGTGCCGTCTATCGGGTCGACCACCCATCGGACGCCGGAGGTTCCGTCGACCCCGGTGCCCTCCTCGCCGAGTACTGAGTCGTTCGGGCGGGCATCCAGGATGCGTTCCACGATCTGCTCCTCGGACCACCGGTCGACCTCGGTGACGAGGTCGGTCACCGTGGTCTTGGTCCCCGAGACGTCGACGGCCCCGGCCAGGCGACGGAGTTCCGGGGCGACGGCCCGGGCTATGTCTAGGGCCAGGTCGCGGAGGGCGGCGGGGTCGGCCATGGAACCTGGTAGGGGTCAGTCGACCGGGTGGTCGTCCCGGGCCGCCTGCTGGAGTTGGCTGGTCCGCCATTCGGACATGGCACGCAGGGCGAGGACGGCGACGATGCCCACCCCGACGGCTGCCAGGCCGGCGCCCAGGACCCCCATGGACCCGGCGAGCGTGGGGCATTCGTCGGCACACTGGAGGTTCGTCACGGAGTGGCCGACCAGCCCGCCGCAGACGCCGGCCACCAGGATGGCCAGGAGCGCCAGCAGCCGGGCCGTCGTCGAGGGTGCCGCCGACGGGACGGAACCGACGGTTCGGGACCGAACGCCGTTCACGGCCCGGAGGCTATCGCCATCCGGAAGGGCAGCCCGGCCGTCGGGAGGCCCTTCACCGGGAGGTGCCAGACTGCGCCGGTGGGTGACGGTGCGGCTCGACGGTGGGACGGAGGCCCAGAGAGCTACCACGTGGTGGGCGGCCTCCTGACGGAGCAGTGCTCGACCCTGCTGGTGGCCAACCGTCGTCGCGACGGTCGTCTGGAGTGGACCCCTCCGGGCGGGGTGGTGGACTACGGCGAGGCGTCGTTGGATGCGCTGTCGCGCGAGGTGGTGGAGGAGACCGGATTGACCGTGGACGGGTGGTCCGAAGCGCTCTACCGGGTGACGGTGGACTTCCCGGACCGTTACATGCTGCTGGGCGTGGAGGTCCACCTGGCCCGTTCATGGCACGGCGACCTGGCCCTGGACGATCCGGACGACATCGTGGAGGACGCCCGCTTCGCGGACCCCGACGAGGCACGCCGGCTCCTGGCGACCGCACCACGGTGGGTCCGCGAGCCAGTCACGGCGTGGATGTCAGGTTTCCTGCCGAAGGATCCGGGCGACGGGGTACCACACTTCGGGTACGTGGCCCGCGGCTCCAATCCATCGGATCTGGTGGTCGAACGCCTCGACGCCGGTGTCGATTGACGGTCTCCGCCGGTGACCCAGCCCACCCCGATCCTCCACGTGGACATGGATGCCTTCTTCGTGTCCGCCGAGTTGGTACGGCGACCGGAGTTGCGTGGCCTTCCGGTGGTGGTGGGCGGCGACGGTGAGCGCGGGGTGGTGGCAGCGGCCTCCTACGAGGCCCGGGCCTACGGGGTGCGCTCGGCCATGCCGTCGACGCGGGCCCGGCGCCTCTGCCCGGACGTGGTGTTCCTCCCGGGTGATCACCGGCACTACGGCGAGGTGAGCCGCCGGGTGATGCTGATCTTCCGTCGCTACACGCCGCTGGTCGAGCCGTTGTCGCTGGACGAGGCGTTCCTGGACGTTTCCGGCGTCGTGCGACTCCACGGGCCACCGACCGAGGTGGCTGCGGCCATCCGAAGCGACGTCCTGGCAGAGGAGGGCCTGGGTTGCAGCGTCGGGATCGCAGCCAACAAGTTCCTGGCCAAACTGGCCAGTGCACAGGCGAAACCGACTGCCGGAATGGACGGCCCGGCTCCCGGTCGTGGAGTCCAGGTGGTGCCGGCCGACGGGATCCGGGAGTTCCTGGATCCGCTGCCGGTGGAGGCCATCTGGGGAGTCGGGCCGCGCACGCTCGAGCGCCTCCAGCGACTCGGGGTCCGGACGGTGGCCGAACTGCGCGCCGTTCCCGAGCCGACGCTGGTGTCATCGTTCGGTCGGGTCGCCGGGGCCCAGTTCTGGCGTCTGGCCCGGGGCATCGACGAGCGTCGGGTGGACCCCGCCCAGTCCGTGAGGTCGATCGGCCATGAGGAGACCTTCTCCCGTGACCTGACCGAACCCGGGGATCTGCGACGCGAGTTGATCCGCATGGTCGATGCGGTGGGGCGGAGGCTGAGGGAGGCGGGCGTGGCGGGGCGCACGGTGACGGTGAAGGTTCGCTTTCCGGACTTCACCACCGTCAGCCGGTCGCAGACCCTCCCGGATGCCACTGACCTCGTGGTGGAGATCCTGGAGGTCGCCACGGGCCTCATGGAGTCGCTGGACACGATGTCGGGTATCCGCCTGCTGGGGGTGTCGCTCAGCGGCCTCCGGGATGGCTCTGTCCGCCAACTCCGGTTCGAGGACCTCGGGGATCCGGGCTGGCTGGAGGCGGAACAGGCGGTCGACCGCATCCGCGACCGCTTCGGGGTCGGATCCATCGGTCCGGCGACCACGGTGGGCCCCGAAGGGCTGCGTCCCCGGGAACGGGGCGATGGCCAGTGGGGTCCCGAGGACTGAGATCCTCGGGTCGGCGCGTTGTCGCTGGAGACCCGTTGTGCGATGCTTTACGGAGAGTCACACGACCGGCTAGGCGAGGAACTGCCAGGTGCCACTGTCCGAGGACGAGGAGAGAATCCTCAGCGAGATCGAAGACCAGTTGTTGGAGACCGATCCCGACCTCGTGCGTGAGGTGAGCGAGACCACGGTCTACACGCAGCCCCTTCGTAGCATGAAGTGGGCGATCGTCTTGTTCGTGGCCGGGGTCACGGTGATGGTCGCCACCCTGTCCACCTCCTTCCTGCTGGCATTCGTCGGCTTCCTGGTGATGCTCGGAGCCGCTCTCACCCTGGAGCGCAACGCCCGACAGGTGGGCCGGGTCGGCCTCCGGACGGCCGTCGGTTCCGGGCGGGCCACCGGCCTACGCGATGCCGTCGGGGGGACCCGGGCGAAGGTACGGGAGCAGATGCGCGATCGCTTCCGCCGGGGGGACCAGGGCCGCGCCTGATTCGGGCGTCCTATGGCCTGGTAGCTCCCTGGGCCTTCGTCGCGATGACATCTGTCGTAGTGGCCTGCGAGGGGTCTGCGCCCGTACTGGCCGTCGACATCGGCGGGACCAAGCTCGAGGCCGGGCTGGTGGATTCCTCCGGCCGCATCCTCGACAGCCGGCGGGCTGCCACGGCGGGTGTCGACGGCGAAGCGCTGTTCGAGGAGCTGATTGGCATCGTCGACCCACTGCTGGCCCTCGGCCCGGTTGTCGGAATCGGCGTGGGCTGCGGTGGCCCGATGACCGGGGGTGGCCTGTTGGTATCTCCGCTGAACATCGGGCAGTGGAGGGACTTCCCGTTGGCCGCGCGGTTGGCCGAGCGGACCGGAGCGGCGGTCGAGGTCGACAACGACGCCAAGGCACTCGCCCTGGGCGAGGGTTGGTGTGGAGCGGCGGTGGGTGAGCGGAACTATCTGGCGATGGTGGTGTCAACCGGGGTCGGCGGCGGCGTGGTCCTGGACGGGCGCCTCCTGGACGGGGCGGCTGGCAATGCCGGGCACGTGGGCCACGTGGTGGTTGACCCTGACGGGCCACCCTGCGCTTGTGGCAACCGGGGCTGCTTGGAGGCGGTCGCCTCTGGACCGGCGATCCAGCGCCAGACCGGAGCGCCCCCTGCCATGGCGACTCCGGAGGTCCGTAGTCGGACCGGCGACCTGGTTGGAAAGGCGGTGGCGACGGTGGTGAACCTTCTTGACCTGCGGCTGGCGGTGGTGGCCGGCTCGGTGGCTCTCGGATTCGGTACCCCGTTCTTCGATGCGGCGCAGAGGCGCTTGGACAGCGAGTGCGGCCTCGAGTTCACCCGTGGAGCGAGGGTCGTTCCCGCCGGCCTGGGTGCGGACGGGCCGCTCCTCGGTGCTGCGGCCGTCTGGCACCATGCCCGGCTGTGGGGCGCCGGGGCCGATGTGGCGGTCGGTTCATGAATGGGTGGATGGTCCGCATCCTGGTTGCCGTGGTACTCCGTCCCAGGCTCTGGTCAGTGTCCGTACGCCAGGCGTTCCGGCTGGCCGGCCGGGGCTGGTGGCATCGTCCCCCGTTCCTTCCTGTGCCGGCGGTTCCCTACGCCCGCTTCCGGGCCATCACCCAGTACGGGGATCCGGATGCCCCGCCGACGGTGGCGGACGTCCTGATCTGGCTGGAGTGGGCCCGACGGTTCCCCGAGGGGGTACGCAGCGGCCTTCCAACAGTCGACTGACGGCGATAGTGGAGGGCGTTGCGATGGGCTGGATCCTGGAACGTCCGACGGGGACGGTGGCCGAGCGGCATGGTCCGATCGGGATGATTGCAGCGAGGTCGCTGCTGGTCCACGAGATAGACCGACCGACCCTGGTGCTGGGCAGCGCCCAGCGGGATGTGTGCGTGGGCCCGGGCATCGACGTCGTCCGGCGACGCTCCGGTGGCGGGGCGGTCCTGCTCCGACCCGACGGCGTGCTCTGGGTCGACGTCCTCCTGCCCCGGAACGACGTCCTGTGGGATGAGGACGTGGGTCGGTCCACCTGGTGGTTGGGCGAGGCGTGGAGCGCGGCGTTGGCCGACCTGGGCATCGACGGCGCGGTCCACCGGGGTCCGCTGGAACCGGGGCCGTGGGGCGACCTGGTCTGCTTCGCCGGAGTGGGACCGGGCGAGGTGCTGGTCGGGGGGCGCAAGTCGGTGGGTATAAGCCAGCGCCGGGACCGCTCGGGGGCCCGTTTCCAGTGTGCGGCCCTCCTGGAGTGGTCGGGGTCGGAGTTGGTCCACCTGCTCGGCCTCACGCCCCCGGAGGAGGCGGAGCGGCATCTGGCAGCGGCGGCCGGTGCCATTCCTGTCCGGTCGGGTCCACTGCTCGAGGCGCTGCTCTCCCACCTGCCCTGACCGGGCCCGGGCCCACCAACGGGACCGCTGGATCCCGTCATCTCCGGCCCTCAGCCTCGGGCCATCTGGAAGTCAGGTTCGTGAACGGCCACCCGTGTGCCCCGGTGGAGGAATCATTTGCTGTGGTGGGAGAAAAAGGGGTAATATGGTGATTAATATCGGAGAAGTGGGGGATCGGAGTGACGCTTCGGCATCCCGGAGGCTTCCGCCGCTCCGACGGGACGTCGACCGGACGAGACGGGAAGGGGAGGAACGGCCATGGCATTCGTGGGAACCCACGAACACTCTCTGGACGAGAAGGGTCGCCTGGTCCTTCCGGCCAAGTTCCGCAGCGACTTCTCGGGTGCCGCCTACCTCACGCCCCATGCGGGATGCCTCGCCCTCTGGACCCCGGAAGGCTTCGACGAAATGCTGTCCCGGCTGAAGGAGCAGATCCGGACCGGCGAGGTGGAGGCCCGGGTACGCCGTGGCCTGGCGTACAACTCCACAACGGTCCGGCCAGATGCCCAGGGTCGCGTGATGATTCCAGAGAAGCTGCGCACCCTCGCCTCCCTCGAACACGAGGTCATGGTCTGCGGGGCCATCGACTGGATCGAGATCTGGAATCCGACGACGTGGTCGGAAATGGCTCCGGGCCTGGACAGGTCGGTTGCCGACGCCTTCCTGCAGGGAATCGGGATCTGACCGATGGGCATCCGACCGAGAGGAAGCGTGAACGACGACACCAGATGACCACGGCGGCCGGTCCACGACCGGCTCGTCCCTGGACCGTCCCCCGGTCGGCAGGATGGGAGGCCCCTACTCCGCCCGCTTGCCATCCAGCCCGATTCGGGGAGACATCCCGACGTGCGCCAGCCGATCGGGGGACGGTCGAAGGACGAGCCGACGGGGTCGGGATCGTCTCGGCCACCGGATCGGCGGAACGGACAATGACGGACCATCGCGATGACGACAGCGGGAGGGGACCGACCGGGTTCCACCACCAGCCGGTGATGGTCGAAGAGGTCCTGGCAGCCCTGGCCGACGTCCCGGGTGGCGTCGTGCTGGACGCCACGGTCGGCGGTGGCGGCCACGCCGAGGCGATCCTGGAGTTCCGCGTTGACCTCCGTGTCGTCGGCCTCGACCGCGACGACCAGGCCCTCGCGGCGACGGAGCGGCGCCTCTCCGGCTTCGGCGATCGGATCCAACTGCGCCGATCGGCGTTCATCGACCTGGGAGGCGTCCTGGACGAGATGGCCATCGATGGCCTTGCCGGCTTCCTGTTCGACCTCGGCGTCTCCTCCCCACAGTTGGACCATGCCGAGCGAGGCTTCAGCTACAGGGATGCCGGACCGTTGGACATGCGAATGGACCGGCGCCAGTCGCTCACCGCAGCCGACGTCGTCAACTGCTACGACGAGCGGGCCCTTACACGCATACTGATCGACAACGCAGATGAACGCCACGCACGTCGTATCGCCAGGGCGGTCATAGCAGCCCGCCCGGTTGCCGACACTGCCCGCCTGGCCGAGGTCGTCCGCGACGCCATCCCCGCACCGGCCCGGCGCAGGGGTGGGCACCCGGCGAAGCGCACCTTCCAGGCCATTCGCATAGAGGTGAACGCCGAGTTGGAGCAGTTGGCTGACTCCCTGGAGGAGGCCATCGGGCGCCTGGTGGCCGGCGGTCGGGGAGCGGTGCTCTCATACCACTCGGGAGAGGACCGGATCGTGAAGCGGTGCTTCGACCTGGCCGCGACCGGTGGCTGCACCTGTCCACCCCGCCTTCCGTGTGCCTGTGGTGCGACGCCGCTGGCCGTGCTCCCTCGTCGTGGTGGCCGGGTTCCCGGCGCCGTCGAGGCGGCAGCCAATCCCCGGGCGGCCAGCGCCCGCCTGAGGGTGCTGGAACGCCGATGACCGCAGTCCTCCGACCGCCCCGGACTGCGCTGGAACGCCGGACCGGCGAGCGCGTGGCCGAGCGGACCACGGCTCGTTCGGCCGTCGGGGTAGCCGGTGCCCTTGCCGTCTTCGGCTTCTTCGCCACGCTGCTCACCCTCGCCGCATTCCACAGCGTGGTGGTGAGCGGGCAGTTCGAGTTCGATCGGCTCCAGCAACGGCTGGAGGACGGCCACGAACGGGCCCAGGTGCTCCGAGCGGAGGTGGCACGCCTCGAGAGCCCGGGTCGGATCCTGGAGGTGGCCGGTGGTCGACTCGGCCTAGTTTACCCGGAGCGCATATTCCTGTATTCGGTGGTGCCGGGCGATCCGTTGACCGTGCTCCCCGCTCCGGTCGGTGACCCCTTTTCCCGGTCCTACCGATGAGTCGGCAACCCGACGGGTCCGCGGCCCTCGGTCGCGGCGCGGCCACATCGGTGCCAGATCGGGAGACCCAGAAGCGCTTCGGCCGCCGGGCCGTCGTCGGCGGCCTGGCGCTCACGCTGGTCGCCGGGCTGTTCGGATGGCGCCTCACCGGGTTGCAGCTCCTGGAACCCGACAGGTTCGTGGCCCATGGCGAGGCCCAGCGCATCAGGACCGTGGAGTTGAGGGCCGGACGCGGGGCGATCGTGGATCGAAACGGCGTCGACCTCGTCCTGTCGGTGCCCGGGCAGTCGATGGTCGCCAACCCGCGGCGTGTGGAGGACCCGACACTGGCGGCCCGAGCTCTGGCCCAGGTGCTGGGAGTCGACCGCGGGGTGTTGGAGCGACGCCTCTCCAGTGACCGGAGCTTCGTCTACCTGGACCGCCAGGTCAGCGACGAGGTCGCCGCCGCCACGCTCGCCCTCGACATCACCGGCGTCTACGTCGAGGAGGAGTGGGTGCGGGTCCGACCCGGTGAGGACTCCGCACTGGCGGTCCTGGGTAGAACGGACATCGACTCCAACGGGATCAGCGGAATGGAACTGGTCTACGACGGCCTCCTGTCCGGGACCGATGGGGAGAAGGTCGTGGAGGTGGGCATGCGGGGTGCGTCCATTCCCGGCGGCGAGTACTCGCTCGAGCCGGCCAGCGACGGACGGACACTCGTGCTCACCCTGGATCGTGCCCTCCAGTTCGAAGCTGAGCGCCTCCTCCTGGAGGGCGTGGACTCCGCCGGTGGGCAGGGCGGAGTCCTGATCGCCATGCGCCCGGCGACCGGCGAGATCCTGGCGTCGGTGACCGTCAAGCGCTCTTCGGACGGCACGGTGCACATCTCCTCCGAGCACCGGTCAGTCACCTGGACCTACGAGCCCGGTTCGATCATCAAACCCCTGACCTTCTCAGCGATCCTGGACCGGGCGGTGGCCGCGCCGCACACCGTGCGCGAGGTGCCACCGCGCCTGGACGTCCACGACGCCACCTTCAGCGATGCACCGTTCCACGAGACCGAGGAGTTCACGGTGGCGGAGATCATGCGCCGTTCCTCGAACGTGGGGACCATCCTGTGGTCCCTGGAGCTCGGGCCCGAGGCGCTCCACGAACAACTCCGCGAGTTCGGTCTCGGATCCGTCACCGACCTGGACTTCCCCGGCGAGGCCCGGGGCATCCTCCCTGCGGTCGGGGAGTGGTCGGGGACCTCGCTGCCCACGATCGCAATCGGACAGGGAGTGTCGACGACCCCACTGCAGATGTTGACTGCCTACGCGGCCCTCGCCAACGGCGGAGTCAGGCCCGCGCCCACCCTGGTCCTCGGAACGCGGGACGATGGGGGGGTGTTCGATCCCCGACGCCCCGGCCCGTCCATGAGAGTCGTGCCCGCCGCTGTGGCTGCCGAGGTCGTGGCAATGATGGAGCAGGTCGTGGCCACCGGTACTGGGACCAGGGGGCAGGTCCCCGGCTACCGGGTTGCCGGTAAGACCGGCACTGCCTGGAAGCCCAGCCCGACCGGCGGCTACGGCAGCAAGGGCGATCGGGCCTACGTGGCCAGCTTCGCAGGATTCCTGCCGGCTGAGGCCCCACAGCTGGCCGTGCTGGTGGTGGTGGACGAGCCCTCCGGGCAGGCGTACTCCGGCGGGAGGGTTGCCGCTCCCGTGTTCGCCCAGTTCGCCCAGTTCGCCGTACGGCAGCTCCGGATCCCCTCGGAGGAGGAACGGGTCGGCCTGGACGAAGAAGGGCGTGTGATCGCCCTCACCCCTGCCCGACACGCGCTCCTCCGTGAGGCTGCCGAAGCGGCGCGGCTCGAGGAATCCGGCGGCGTGGTCGCCTCCTCTGCGACCGGCGGCTGACATGCGGCTCGGCGCCCTGCTCCGGGCCGCCGGGGTCGCCGACCCGGCCATGCCGGCGGATTCGGACGGCCCAGAGGTGGCCGGCGTGGCCCACGACTCCCGCCAGGTCGGGACGGGAGACGTGTTCTGCTGCGTTCCGGGTGCCTCCCACGACGGTCACGACTTTGCGGCGGCAGCCGTGCGGGCCGGTGCCTGCGCTGTGGTCGTTGAACGTCCGCTGGACCTTCCGGTGCCGACCGTCGTGGTCCCGTCCGTTCGGTCCACCATGGCGCTGATGGCCGCAGCCGTCCATGGCTGGCCTTCGCACCAGCTCGAGCTCGTGGGCGTGACCGGAACCAACGGAAAGACCAGCGTCGTCCACCTGCTCACCTCGATCTTTGCCATCGACGGTCGGCGTACCGCAGCCCACGGGACCCTGTCCGGCGGGCGGACCACCCCGGAGGCCACCGACCTGCAGGCGATGCTGGGCCGATGGGTACTGGAAGGCGTCGAGACGGCCGCCGTCGAGGTGTCATCGCATGCGCTCTCCCAACATCGGGTGGACGGCACCCGGTTCGCCCTGGTGGGGTTCACCAACCTGAGTCGGGACCACCTGGACTTCCACGGTTCGATGGCGGACTACGAGGCCGCCAAGGCCAGGCTGTTCGACGGATCCTTCGCCGATCGGGCGGTCGTGGTGGTCGATGGTGCGGCAGGTAGCCGAATTGCCGTTCGGGCGGCGGAGGCCGGGCTTGCGGTGACCGAGGTGACCCAGGGCCCCGCTGAAGGGTCGTTGAGGCCCGACGGTGTCCGGTTCGAGTGGCGGGGTCGTTCCGTCGAGGTGGCCACCGGGGGCCGCTTTACGATAGCCAATGCCCTGGTTGCCGCCGAACTGGCGTCGGCCCTCGGCGTCGTCGATGAGCGGGTGGTCGAAGGCCTGGCTAGCGCTCTGCCCGTACCCGGGCGCTTCGAGCCGGTGTTCCTGGAGGGTGGGCCCACGCTGGTCGTCGATTATGCCCACACCCCGGATGCCCTGTCCGGTGCGCTCGCCACGGCCCGCGAGGTGGCCGGGGGTCGGGTCCTGGTCGTGTTCGGTTGCGGGGGTGAGCGTGACGCTGGAAAGCGTCCGGAGATGGGAGCGGTCGCCGAGACGGGTGCCGACCTGGTGGTCGTGACGTCAGACAACCCGAGGGGTGAACCACCCAGGGGGGTGATCGCGGACATCCTGTCCGGTATGGATCGTGCCCCCGCCCTCATCGAACCCGACCGACGACAGGCAATCGCGGGTGCACTGGCCCTGGCGGAAGTGGACGACCTGGTGCTGGTAGCCGGTAGGGGCCACGAGGACGTCCAGGAGGCGGCGGGACTCCTCACGCCGTTCGACGACCGTACGGTGGCCCGCCAGGAGTGGGCCCGGATGTCCTCCGGAGGTGTCGCCGGATGATCCGGCTCCTCCTCGCTGCGGCGATCGCCATGGCCTCCGCCATGGCCGGCACCAGGGTCCTCATCTGGTGGCTGACGAGGCTGCGGATAGGTCAACCTATTCGGGACGACGGTCCCGAAGGCCATGCCACCAAGGCCGGTACGCCCACCATGGGCGGCCTGGCCATCGTGGGCGGGGCGTTTCTGGGTTACGTCCTGAGCGACCTCTACCGGGGTATCTACACGCGGAGCGGGATCTTCGTGATGCTGGCCATCATGGGCGGTGGCGCCGTAGGCCTGATGGACGACTGGATCAAGGTCGTCCGGGAACGGAGCCTGGGCCTGAACAAGCGGGCCAAGATGCTCGGCCTGCTGGGGGTCGCCGTGACGTTCGCCGTCCTGATGCTGGAGCACGCACCGACTCACACGCAGCTCTCCTTCACACGCTTCGACCAGCCGGGCCTGGAACTCGGGAGCACCCTGTGGGCGGTCTGGGCCGTACTGCTCATCATCGGGTCGGCGAATGCGGTCAACCTCACCGACGGCCTGGACGGCCTGGCGGCCGGCGCCGGCACGTTCTGCTTCGGGGCCTACACGGTGGTGGCCTTCTGGCAGTTCCGCTACCCGGAGACCTACGACGTGGCCCACGCTCTGGACCTGGCGGTGGTGGCCGCGGCCATGGCGGGTGGTTGTCTGGGCTTCCTCTGGTGGAACGCGGCCCCGGCCCGGATCTTCATGGGGGACACCGGCTCCCTGGCAATCGGCACAGGCCTGGCCACGCTGGCCCTGACCACCAACACCCATCTGCTGCTGCCAATCGTGGCCGGGCTGTTCGTGGCCGAGACGGTGTCGGTCATCCTGCAGGTCGGCAGCTTCCGGCTGCTGGGTGGTCGGCGCGTGTTCCGGATGGCCCCGCTGCATCACCACTTCGAGCTGCGCGGCTGGCCTGAGACCACGGTGATCATCCGCTTCTGGATCATGTCCGGACTCTGCACGGCGTTCGGGCTCGGGATCTTCTACGCCGACTCGATCGCCTCCGGGGTGGTGGGCCGGTGAGCGGCCGGGTTCTCGTCCTGGGCCTGGGCGTGACCGGAAGGGCGGTGATGGATGCCCTGGTCCGTCGCGACGTGGAGGTGCTGGGGGTGGATGATCGGCCGGGAGCTGTGGCCCGGGCCTTTGCAGAACGCCTCGCCGTCGAGTTGGTCGAGGCACCGGCCCCCGGGGACTGGCCCCGTCTGGTGGGCCGGGCGACTGAGGTGGTCGTCGCTCCCGGCATACCCGACGGGCATCCGGTCTTCGCCGCGGCGAAGGCCGCAGGCGTCGTGGTCCTGGACGAGTCCGACCTGGCCGCACGCTGGGATGACCGCCCCCGGTGCGCCGTGACCGGGACCAACGGAAAGACGACCGTGGTCACTCTGGTCGCCGACATGCTGGAACGGTCGGGACTCCGTGCCCTGCCGTCGGGCAACACCGACACGCCGCTGGTGGCCGCCATCGACGACGCCGAGGCCGACCTGTTCGTCGTGGAGGCCTCCTCCTTCCGGCTGGGCCACGCCGCCAACTTCGCCGCCTCGCCCGCGGCCTGGTTGAACTTCGCTCCCGACCACCTCGACGTCCACGCCGACCTGGCCTCCTACGAGGATGCCAAGGCCCGGATCTGGGAGGGGATCGCCTCACCCCCCGATGCGGTGGCCAACCTCGGCGACCCGGTGGTGGCCGCCAGGGCGCCTGCTGGGGCGACCGGGTTCGGCACACCGGACGCCGCGTGTCGCATCGAATCGGGGCTCCTGCTGCTGGACGGAAGCCCGGTCGTGGAGGTGGCGGCCCTGCCGCGCTCGATGCCCCATGACCTGGAGAACGCCCAGGCGGCATGTGCCGTGGCCGTCCGGAGCGGTGCCACGGTCGAGGCCTGCGCCGACTCGCTGCGGGGCTTCGGTGGGCTGGAGCACCGCATGTCGTTCGTGGCAGAGGTCGACGGCGTCCGGTACGTGGACGACAGCAAGGCCACGACACCTCACGCAACCCTGACCGCGCTGTCGGGTCTCCCCGGAGCTGTGCTCATCGCCGGCGGTCGCAACAAGGGACTGGACCTCACCCGGCTGGCCGACGGCCGGCCCGGCGCCGTCGTGGCGATCGGGGAGGCAGCCGATGCCGTGGCGGCTGCGTTCGACGGCCGTTGCCCGGTCGTCGTCGCCTCCAGCATGGAGGAGGCCGTCAGGGCGGCCCGACGATCGGCTGCCGGCACCGGAACGGTCCTCCTCTCGCCGGGATGCTCCTCCTTCGACTGGTACGGCTCCTATGCGGACAGGGGACGGGACTTCCAGCGGATCGTCCGGAGCCTCGCCGGAACCGGGGAAGTATGAGGGCGGACGGGGCCGGCGGGGCTGCCATCGGGACCGCGCGGCGGGCCGGGAGGACCAGCGGACCACCGGTCCGCTACCTGGTTCTCTGGTCGACCGCCATGCTCCTGGGCCTCCTGGGAATGGTGATGGTGCTCTCCTCCTCCTCGGTGTCCGACCTCCGGACCTACGGGGACGCCTGGCACCACCTCCGCCGCCAGGTCCTGTGGGTGGCCATCGGCCTGGTGGGCCTGTTCACCATGCTGCACATCGACTACCGGCGACTGAGGAACCTCGCCCGTCCCGGCCTGGTCCTCGCCATCGGTTTTTTGGCGCTGGTGCTGGTTCCCGGGATCGGCATCCGGGCCAACGGGTCGGCTCGTTGGCTCGGCATCGGGACTGTCTCATTCCAGCCGTCCGAGTTCGCCAAGCTGGCGGTGATCGTCTACGGCGCAGCGCTGCTCTCGTCACGACCGGCGACCGCCACCCGCCTGACGCTCGGGCCGATGCTGGTCGTGCTGGCCGGCGTGGGTGGGCTGATCTTCCTCGAGCCTGACATGGGCACGGCGATGATCATGGCGGCCATCGTGGCCTCCATGGTCTTTTTCGCCGGCCTGCGTCTGGGCTCCCTCGCTCTGGCGGGCGTGCTGGGCCTCGGCCTGGCGGCCGGGATGGGCCTCAGCGCCGGTTATCGCCGGGACCGCCTCTTCTCCGTGTTCAATCCGTGGAACGACCCCCTGAACACCGGTTGGCAGACAATCCAGGCCGGCGTGGCCATCTCCAACGGCGGGTTGTGGGGGATGGGCCTCGGTGCCAGTCGGGCCAAGTGGGGCTTCCTCCCGTTCGCCGAGACCGACTTCATCTTCGCCATCGTGGCCGAGGAACTGGGCTTCATCATGGCGATGGCCGTGATCCTCGCCTACCTGGTCCTGGGAACGGTGGGGCTCTCTACGGCGTTCCGTGCACCCGATCGGTTCGGGCAACTCCTGGCCGCCGGGATCACCTCGTGGATCCTCATCCAGGCCTTCGTCAACATCGGTGCCGTCCTGGGCGTGCTTCCCATCACGGGAGTCCCGTTGCCCTTCGTCTCCTACGGCGGGAGCTCGATGGTGCTGACCCTGACGGCCTTCGGGATCCTCCTGAACGTGGCCCGGCAGTCGCGGTGAGCGCTAGGCGGGCAGATCGGATCGACGGACCGGTCCGCGGGGGAATAGTGATCGCCGGGGGCGGGACGGCCGGGCACGTCCTGCCCGGATTGGCCGTGGCCGACGCCCTGGTCGAACGGGGTGTCGTCGCAGGACCCGGGGAGGTGCACCTCGTCGGGAGTCAACGAGGGATCGAGGTTGACCTGGTTCCCGCGGCCGGATTCGGCCTGACCGTCCTGGGTGGTCGTGGCGTCCAGCGTCGCCTGACGCCGGCCAACGTCGGAGCACTCGTGGGCCTGGCCGCCGGCGTGCTCAGGGCGTTCCTTCTCCTCATGCGGGCCCGGCCCCGGGCCGTGCTCTCACTCGGTGGCTATGCCAGCATCCCCTGCGGGCTGGCGGCCGTCGCCCTGCGCGTTCCGCTCCTGGTCGCCGAGCAGAACGCGGTGCCCGGAGCGGCCAACCGCCTCCTGGGCCGGTTCGCCCGGGTCTGCGCCGTCTCGTTCGCCGGCACGCCCCTGCCGCGAGCCGAGCTGACCGGGAACCCCGTACGTGCCCGGATCCGCTTGGAAGCCGGCGGCAGGAGGACCGGACGGGGGAGCCTCGGGCTGGAGGGCCGTCCCCTCCTCGTCGTCTTTGGTGGTTCGCTGGGCGCCCGTCGGATCAACCGGGCCGTGGCTGGCTTCGTCGAGGGCTGGACGGGCGGGCCTCTCGTGGTCAGCCACGTGGTGGGTGCCCGTGGATGGTCGGCCGGCGAGATGGCGACAGCTGTGCCTACGGATGTCGAGTACAGGGCCGTGGAGTACGAACACGACCTGCCGACGCTGTTGGCCGCCGCCGACCTCGTGCTCTGCCGGTCTGGTGCCACATCGATCGCCGAGATCACGGTCCTCGGGGTGCCATCCGTCCTGGTTCCGCTGCCCGGGGCTCCCGGCGACCACCAGACGGCCAACGCCCGGCACCTGGTCGAGGCCGGCGGGGCCCTGCTGTTCCCGGACGACGAGCTCGACGGCCCGGCCCTCGCCGAGCTCCTGGGACCCCTTCTCGCCGATCCCGAGCGCCTGGGGACCATGGCCGCGGCCGCCCGAGCTGCGGGACGGCCGGAGGCTGCCGACCGGCTGGCCGACCTCATCGCCCACCACGCGGCTCCCCGGCGTGAGGATGGGCCCGATGCCTGAACCCATGCTCGACCTGTCGGCTCCGACGCACGTACACGTGGTCGGTGTTGGGGGAGCCGGCATGAGCGCCATCGCTGAAGTTTTGGTGTCCATGGGGCACACGGTGAGCGGGTCCGACCTGAAGGCATCCTCCGGCCTGGAACGCCTGGCCGCCCTGGGCGTGGACGTGCGGGTGGGGCACGCGGCCGACCAGGTCGGCGGCGCGGACCTGGTGACCCGGTCCACGGCGGTGCCCGATGGCAACCCCGAGTGCCGGGCCGCTATCGAACGTGGGATCCCCCTGCTCAGCCGGGCGGAGGTGCTGGGGGCCATCAGCGGCCTGCGCGACACGATCGCCGTGGCCGGCACCCACGGGAAGACCACGACGGCGTCCATGCTGGCCCTGGTACTCCGAGAGGCCGGGCTCCGTCCGTCGTTCATCATCGGAGGCGACGTCAACGAGATCGGGACGGGTGCGGCCTGGGACGAGGGAAGCATCTTCGTGGTGGAGGCCGACGAGAGCGATGGCTCGTTCCTCCGGTTGTCCACCCGGTACGGGCTGGTCACCAACCTCGAGCCGGACCACCTGGAGCACCACGGGGGCTTCGAGGCACTCCTGGAGGCCTTCGACCGGTTCGTCGAAGCTGTCGAGGGCCCGGTTGTGGTCGGCGTGGACGACGAGGAGGGGGCTGCCCTGGCCGCCCGGCACGGAACCGGGACCGTGGGCACCTCCGACGGGGCCGACTGGCGGCTCTTCGACGTGCAGGAGTCCTGGGAGGGTGTCCGGTTCACCCTGGCCGGGCCAACCACCGGTGCGTTCAGCCTGGAGCTGCCGGTCCCCGGCCTCCACAACGCGCGGAATGCCGCCGCGGCGGCGGCTGTCGCCGTCCACGCCGGGGCGGACCCGTCGGACGTGGCCGGTGCGTTGGCGCGTTTCGGTGGCGTGGCCCGCCGGTTCGAGCACCGGGGCCAGGTTGGCGGGGTGGTCCTCGTGGACGACTACGCGCACCTCCCGACGGAGGTCGTGGCGACGCTGGAAACCGCCAGGAGCGGTGGGTTCGCCCGGATCGTGGCGGTGTTCCAGCCGCACCGGTTCAGTCGCACCGAGGCCCTCTGGTCGTCGTTCGGTGAATCCTTCGATGGTTCCGACGTGCTCTACGTGACCGACGTGTACCCCTCGGGTGAGGCGCCCCGACCAGGCGTGTCGGGCCGCCTCGTGGTGGACGCGGTCCTGCGCGACCGACCGGGGATGGACGTTCGGTACGTGGCCCGTCGGGAGGACCTGGTGGCCGCCCTGGCCTCCGAGCTCCGGGACGGGGACCTCTGCCTGACCATGGGCGCCGGTGACCTCACCGCCGTGCCCGACCAGCTCCGGGTGAGGCTGGGAGTCGGTTGACGTGGACGGGTTGTCGGCACTGCAGGCGGCGCTGGTCGAAGCTGGCCTCTCCGGCGGCATGCGTCGGGACCATCCGATCGGAGCCCTCACGACCTACCGGGTGGGCGGTCCGGCCGCTGGCTTCGTCCGCCCGGCAGACGAGGGCGAGTTGGAGGCGGTCGCCGGGGCCGCGGCGACCGTCGGGGTGGAGGTCCTGGTGGTGGGGCGGGGTTCGAACCTGCTGGTGGCGGACCGGGGCTTTGCCGGCCTCGCCGTCCAGCTGGGCACGGGATTCGAGTCGGTCGACGTCTCCGGGACGTCGGTGACGGCCGGCGGGGCGACCAGCCTCCCGGTCCTGGCGAGGAGGACCGTGGCGGACGGCCTCGCCGGCTTCGAGTGGGCTGTAGGGGTGCCCGGCTCGATTGGCGGAGCGGTACGGATGAACGCGGGCGGACACGGTTCCGACATGTCCTCGGTCCTAGTTACGGCGACCACGCTCGACCTGGCCACCGGGGTGGTAAGGGTGCGTCCGGCCGACGGGCTGGCGCTCGGATACCGGTCGTCGGACATCGGTGCGTCGGAGGTCGTGACCTCGGCGGAGCTGCGCCTCACGGTGGGCGAGCGTGTCGTCGGCGAGGAGCGGCTGGCTGGAATCGTGAGATGGCGGAGGGAGAACCAACCGGGCGGCCAGAACTCAGGCTCCGTGTTCACCAACCCAGCGGGAGACTCGGCCGGCCGCCTGATCGATGCGGCCGGCCTGAGGGGCCGTCGACTCGGCTCGGCGGTCGTCTCGGAGCGTCACGCCAACTTCATCCAGGCGGACGAGGGGGGTTCGGCCGACGACGTGAGGAGCCTCATGGACGAGGTGGTACGCCGGGTCGCCGAGGTCCATGGAGTCCGACTGGTCCCCGAGACGGTGATGGTCGGGTTCGAGGAATGACCTCCGACGCCGACGTCGAGGCGGCGGCATCCGGAGCCCGTCGGCTCTGGTGGGTGTGGACCCTTTTGGCCTGTGTCGTGCTCCTCGCCGGGGCCTATGCGTCGACCCGGACCGAGCTGCTGGACGTGGACGAGGTGCTCGTCGACATCGCGGGCGACCACCTCGACCCGGCGCTGGTCGTGGCGGTGTCCGGGATCAGAGCGGGATCCCCCCTGTCCTCCGTGTCGCCGGACGCGGTGGCACGCCGGGTGGCCTCCCTGGCCTGGGTAGCCGAGGTGGTCGTCGAGCGCGACTGGCCCGGAACGGTCCGGATCTGGATCGTGGAGCGCAAGGCGATCGTCAATGCGGTCGACCTGGAGGGACGCCGGGGGCTGCTGGACCGTGCGGGGACGATCCTCGAGGTTCGGGCGACGGAAGCCGGCCTGCCTACCGTGAGGGTGGACCACCTGGGCGTTCCGGGTACCCGCATGACGGGGATCGACCCGCTGCTGGATGCGGCGTCAGCGGTGCCCCCCGACCTGGGGGCGTGGATCGTCGCCCTGGTCCCGACAGGCAATGGCATCAGGGCCGAGCTGGTCGGAGGGGTGGATGCCGAGTTGGGACTAGGTGACGACTACCGGGACGAGCTGCGGTCCCTGGCCACGGTGCTGGCCCGGGTGGAGTTGTCGTGCATCGTGTCGATCGACGTCTCGGTCCACGCCAATCCGGTGGTGCTCCGCGACGAGTACCGGTGCTCCTGATCGCCCGGGCGCCGGGTTGACGATCTACGACCACCCCTCGTAGTCTCCTGACCACTGATCGGGGTTGAGGAGAAATAACCCTCAAGCTCTACTTTAGGGTGCGGGATAGGCCCGGACCATGCGACCAAGGGATCGAGATGGCACCGATGGTGGGTAACCCGCAGAACTATCTGGCAGTGATCAAGGTCGTCGGCGTCGGCGGCGGCGGCGTGAACGCCGTCAACCGGATGATCGACGCCGGCTTGAAGGGTGTCGAGTTCATCGCCGTCAACACCGATGCGCAGGCGCTCCTCATGAGCGATGCCGATGTCAAGTTGGACATCGGACGGGATATCACCCGGGGCCTTGGAGCGGGCAGTGATCCGGAGATCGGTCGCCAGGCGGCAGAGGCCCACCGTGCCGAGTTCGAGGAGGTGCTGGAGGGCGCCGACATGGTCTTCATCACGGCCGGCGAGGGCGGCGGCACCGGAACCGGAGGTGCCCCGATCGTCGCCGAGGTCGCAAAGGCCACGGGGGCCCTGACCATAGGGGTCGTGACCCGCCCCTTCAGCTTCGAGGGCAGGCGTCGCTCCATCCAGGCCGAGCAGGGCATCGTGCAGCTCAAGGACGTGGTCGACACCCAGATCGTCGTGCCCAACGATCGACTCCTGGACGTCTCCGACGAGAAGACGGCCCTCCTGAGTGCCTTCGAGACGGCGGACGAGATTCTCCTCCAGGGAGTTCAGGGAATCACCACGCTGATCACCACACCCGGCCTCATCAACACCGACTTCGCCGACGTGAAGTCCGTGATGGAGGGCGCCGGATCGGCGCTGATGGGAGTGGGACAGGCCACAGGCGAGGGCCGGGCGCTGAACGCCGCGCGCAAGGCCATCTCCAACGCCCTGCTGGAGTCCTCCATCGAGGGAGCACGGGGCATCCTCCTGAACATCTCCGGTCCAAGGGACCTCGGCCTCTTCGAGGTGAACGAGGCGGCCGGCGTGGTCCATGGCGTCGCCCACCCGGACGCAAACATCATCTTCGGGGCGGTGGTCGACGACGAGATGGGTGCAGACGTCAGGGTGACGGTCATCGCCGCCGGGTTCGATCGCTGGGACGGTGACCGTCCGGCGTCCGCACCGATCCGCCCGCTGACGGGCGACGACTCCATCACCGACGTGTTCGCCGAGGGCGGCGACGACCTCGACGTTCCGAGCTTCCTCAAGTAGGGGTCGATGGCCAGGGAACTGGCCCGACGGAGTCTCCCGTCGGGCCGGACGGCCCGGGTTGTCATGTCCGAGGCCGCCGACGGCGATATGGCCGTCGGCGGCCCGGAGGACATCCTCGCCCATCGTCGACAGGGCCTCGTCCCGGGTCCCTGGACGTGGCTCCACCAGGTTCACGGCACGGTCGTGGTCGAGGCACTCGAACCGGGAGGCGCGGCTGGTAGCACCGCCGATGCCGCGGTGACGACGGCCAACGGTGCCCCGATCGCCGTCCAGGTGGCCGACTGCGTACCGGTGGCCCTCCTGGGGGCGGACGGCTTGGCAATCGCCCACGCGGGGTGGCGGGGCCTGCGGAACGGGGTCCTGGAACGGACGGCCGAGGTCCTTGCCACCGTCTCCGACGGTCCCACCGAGGCGGTGGTCGGCCCCCATATCGGAGCCTGCTGCTACGGGTTCGGCGACCGAGACCTCGACGACGTGGTCGAGCGCCTGGGTCCGACGGCCCGGGCACGGACGACCGACGCCGGGCCGGCGCTCGACCTCGCCGCAGGGGTGGGACACGTGCTGGCCGCGTTGGGCATCCCGCTTGCCGTGGTGGACGGAAGCTGCACCTCGTGCGACGAGCGGTACTGGTCGTTCCGGGCCACCGGCACGTCACGACGCCAGGCCATGGTGGCCTGGATCGAACCGGCAGGCTGATGACCGGCACCTCGCTTGACCGGGCGGCGGTCGTCGACCGGATCCTGGCCATGGACGAGCGACTGCTGAGGCTCAGCGGAGGTCGGACACGGCTCCTGCCGGTGACCAAGGCCTTCGGCCCCGAGGCTGTCGAGGCCGTTCTCGCTGCCGGCCATGTGGCGGTGGGCGAGAACTACGCACAGGAACTCCTCGCCAAGCACGAGGCGCTCGCCGGCCTCCCGATCGCCTGGCACATGATCGGCGGCGTCCAGCGCAACAAGGTTCGTGGCCTGGCCGGAGTCGTGGCCCTCTGGCAGACGGTCGACCGACCGGCCCTGGTGGCCGAGGTGGCCCGGCGGTCACCCGGTGATCGGATCCTCCTGCAGGTCGACTGCCTCGGGATGCCCGGCAGGGGAGGATGCCCACCGGACGAGGTCGAGTCCCTGGCAGCCGGCGCCGTCGCCGCTGGCCTTGAGGTTGCGGGGCTCATGACGGTCGGAGCGCCCGGAGACGGCGACGAAACCGGGCGGGCGTTTCGGACGGTGGCCCGGCTGGCCGACGACCTGGGGCTCGAGGAGCGGTCCATGGGAATGTCGGACGACCTGGAGATGGCCATCGACCACGGCTCGACGATGGTCCGCATCGGTCGTGCGCTGTTCGGCGACCGGGTGGTATGCCAGGACTCCTGAGGGGCGGGTCCCCGGTGTACTCATCGGTCGGGGTTGGCCCGGTACGATCGGTAATGTCCTCAACTCGATGGTCGACCGACGGCGCCGGATGAGCAGGTGCAGATGAAGAAGATCATGATGTGGTTGGGCCTCGGCCCGGACGAGGCCTACGACGACTACGGCGATGAGCCGACGCTCCGCGGACCGCTCTCCTCGACCGAGTTCGCCGAGGCCCGTGCCGCTGCGGAAACCGGAGGCACCGTCAGCCCGCTGCACACCAGGGCGCCCAGTTCCAGGACGGTGCGTACCCTTCCCGCCGAGCCGACGGGGACGGTCCGTCCGTTGCAGCCGGCGGTGACGGCCAAGCCCACGACCGTCTCACCATCGTCCTTCAACGACGTACAGGAGATGGCCGACCGGTTCATCGCCAAGCAGCCGGTGATCGTGAACCTGCAGGGCGTCGATGCTGACCTCTCCCGACGGATCATCGACTTCGCCAGCGGCGTCTGCTACGGCGGCGTGGGCCAGATGGAACGGATCACGCATCAGGTGTACCTGATGACTCCATCGGACGTCGAGGTGTCGGCGGAGGATCGTCGGCGCCTCACCGACTGACCTGTGACCATCGTCTGTTCGCTCATCCAGCTCTACGTCCTGCTGCTGGTGGTGCGTGTCGTCATGAGCTGGTTTCCCATTTCGCCGAACGGCCCGGCGGAGACGGTCGCCGGGTTCCTCTACATGGTGACCGATCCGGTTCTCGTGCCGTTGCGCCGGCTCCTGCCTCCGGTGCGCATGGGGGCCATGGCCCTGGACCTCTCGCCGATCGTGGCCTTCTTCGCCCTCACGGTGCTGAGGGGCATTCTCTGCAGCTGATCCGGCGGTCCCTGGAGGTGCCGGGCGGCGTACTGAGGTGCACGGAGCGGGGCGGTCACCGGCGGTAGTCTCAGGCGATGGACGAGCACATTCTGCACGACCTCGACGAGGTGCAGTTCGGCACCAGGATGCGGGGCTACGACCAGGTCGAGGTGGACGCTCTCCTGGATCGGGCCCGGCGTGAGATCGACCAACTGAGGACGTCGCTACGACGGGCCGACGAGCGGGTCGAGCTGGCCGAACAGCAGTTGGCCGACGAGTTGGACGCCGCCCGTACCGCCCGGGCCGAGGCCGAGGCCGGCATCGCAACGGCTGTTGCAGAATCGGCTGGGATCGTCGCCGAGGCCCGCGCCGAGGCGGCTGACCTCCGTGCGGCGGCCGACGCCGAGATCCGAACTGCAATCGAGGCCGGCCGCAGCCGGATGCTGGACGAGATCGCCTCCCTGCAGGCGGATCGGGACCTGCTGGGTGAGGGCATAGAGGTGACGGCACAACACGTGGCGGCCCACCGGGACCGCCTGCTGCGGGCCGTCGGGGACCTGCGCTCCATCCTGGATGACATCGAGGAGCGTCCACCCGTGGTGAGCGAACCCGAACCGGCCGCTACCGATCCTCCAGCCCGGCCACCGCAATCCACCGTCGGCCAGGCAACCCCTCCGACCCGGGCAGTCACTCGCCTTCGGCCGGTCCCACTCCTGCCGGGTGGCGTGGGCGGCCGTGAGGAAGACCTGGACGCCTTCTTCGCCGACGACGGGTCCTGACCACCCGCACGATCCCACCGGATGCTCGGATCCACCGGTACGCTCCTCGGCCCACCGGCTTCTGTTCCGGTCCAAGACCGTTGAGCAGGCGGACTCCGGGAGGAGAGGCGATGGCTGAGAAGACCAGGGTGAGCAGGAAGGCTCCCGCAGCCAAGAAGGCTCCTGCCAGCAAGGCTCCCGCAGCCAAGAAGGCTCCAGCAAACAAGAAAACTCAAGCCACGCCGGATCCTAAAAACAAAAAAGCTGGAGCGGCGGAGGGTGCTGG